>JBAYAO010000042.1:0-11476 GCA_041669745.1 Candidatus Methanomethylophilaceae archaeon
CGCAGCGGCTATGGGTGAAAAATTCAGTATAACGGGATATCAGTGTCCTGACAATGTTCTCTGCCAGATGGAGGCCACATATACCGCCATAAGGGACATGGGCATGGCCTACGTCTCCGATACGTCGACCTTGAACGACGAGAACCGTTTTCAGAGGGTCAGGACCCCTGAAAAGGTATTGGAGGATCATTCTGGAAACTGCATCGAACTATCGATCCTCTTCGCTTCGATCTTCGAGGCTATGAATTTGGAGCCGGTCATCGTGTTCCCCGAAGGTCATGCAATGGTCGGCGTGGTCGTCGGCACGGATGTCTATCCATCCAGCTCCATTCCACTCTCGTGTGAAGGAGAACGGTTGGGTTTCGAGTTGAATACGGAGGATGGTCACGAATTCCATGCGTTGCTGATCGAAGCGACCTGTTGCGCAGACCGCGATTCAGAATTCAAACATGCTGTCAGATCGGCAATGGATACCGCCGACGAACAGAAGGAATTCATCCGAAAGGGCAGATACGCATTGATCAAAGAATACAGACAGCTGGGAGTTAAGCCGGCAATCTGGTGATATCGCATGGAGAGTACAGAGAAAAACAGGATCCTTATCAAGTTTCGCGAGCACCTTGAGAAGAACGAACTCAATGATGCTTTCGAGATGATAGATGATCTGGTAAAAGAGAAGCTAGGAGCAAAGATGGCGGATGCCATCGACGCTTATCTGAAGAAATGTGATGAGTCCTCGGCTAAGAGGATCAGGGATAGGTTCAAGAACATCGAATGCATCAGAATCGATCTCAATGACAATTACAGGTTAGCAACCTATGTTAAACACAAAATCCCGAGGAAAAAAAAGATCACTGCCGTAGCATTGGTCCTGATCATCGCATTTACCGCAGTAGGCGTTTACACCCTTACTGAAGAACATCCTATGGATGGGCTCACCATTAATTCTGATTCGGATGTGATATGCATCGACCAGACTGTAACGTTCACGGTGGACGTATCACCCGCCAACACGACTGATAAAACCGTATCGTGGTCCGTAGAAGGCGAGAATGCGACAGGTACCGTGAGCAAGGATGGCAAATCGTATTCAGTTACGTTATCTGGTACTGTCGAAACGGGAGATATCATCACAGTTTTTGCTCATAGCGATAAGTACGGTGTGACCGCGTCCAAGAATATAACGGTGCAATCGAGTAAAACCGTTTTTCTGAACAGCGAATCGAATAATAGCATCTACACAATACCCTCCGATATTGACACGATAGAATTCTGCGGTGACAGTATATCTTTGGAAAATTTCTCCATATCGATCGGCTCTAGAACCGACAGTCTTAGAATAATATTGAAGGACGTATCCCTTACAGCCACGGATGGACATGCAGGAATCTACTGTGTCGATCAAAATGCATCGTTCAGAGTGAATCTGAACACCATAGGATCTGTCAGTGTGACGGGATCCGACGGAATCTCCGGGTCCGCAGGATATCCTGCAATATCTGTGGGTAACGTTGGCATCTCAGCGTCATCGACATTGAATCTGACGGGCGGTAACGGCTGCGATGGGACATCATCAGCAAACGGTTCGCAGGGTGGTGATGCGATAGTGTCCAATACACTTTCCATGTCCGGGACAGGCGTCATCAAAGTTATGGGCGGAAACGGCGGAAAAGGTGGATCTGGAATCGACGGATACGACGGAAGAACAGGTGACAATGCAACTGAGACTGTCAATGCAAGTGACGGATCAGATGGTTCCAACGGTTCCGGGGGCGGAGACGGAGGCACAGGGGGATACGCGATCCGTACGACCAAAATTGAGATTTTAACCGGTGTTACTCTGGATCTGTACAGTGGAAACGGCGGAGACGGCGGAAATGGTGGGGACGGCGGAGACGGCGGAGACGGCGGCATGGGATTGAATACCCTCGGAGAGGTGAGATCGGGATCCAACGGCGGAAACGGCGGAAATTCGGGTACTGGTGGAAACGGCGGTGATTCACCGAAGACGATAAGTGTTTCATCGGTGTCTGGATATTTCACAGAACACAGGAGCATGGGAGGTCACGGAGGAGATTCCGGAAAACCCGGAAAAGGTGGTGACGGCGGAGACGGCCAGATTAACAGTTGGTTCGTGGTGAAGATCCCCACCGTATCGAATGGCGGAGACGGCGGAGACGGCGGAGACGTGGCCCAGGCGGGTCTCGGAGGATACGGTGATGTTAACGGCTCTAACGGAAGAAGAGAGGATCCAGGTCTCGGTGGTGCCCGTGGTGAACCTGGCCTTGTTACGGCAGATGTATCTGGTACAAAATACTTCGGTTATCATGGCGAACCCGGGAATGAGGGAGTCTACCTCTGATGAGCAACACTGTTGGTGTACAATCCCCGGGGGGTCGATCCCGTACAGATCGTGAACTCCGGGAATTTTCATTTTTATTCAAGCTCTACCTTCAAACCGGAATCCCAGATTCTTGACACCAAGCGATATGATACCGTTCTTCGATTGGTTTTCATTAAGATCTGATAGGAAGATTCCATAACTATGATTCCCTCCCCAAGACCGACTCGGGTCTTTTCATATATTGTAGATTTGTCGGTCTAAGGATCCATCGTGCTTCTGAAAAACAAAACAGATATTCGTCATTGAAATCAGAAGATCAAGAATTTGAATCTTTGTAATGGTTCCTATCCTGAACACTAGTGCAACATAAGACGACCATGGTACTCCCATCTGCTTATTCTCAGAGAAGTTATTCAAACATCCGACACAACCTTAAATCCTTTGCGAATCCCCTGCCAAATGACATTCCGATGTTATCCTGCGCATGTTCTTCTGTCTGTCCCATGATTCGAAGAGATCGGTAGCTACCTTTCGGACTTCTTCTGCAGTACCGTATGCCTGTATCCTTCCGTTTTCGAGGAAGGCCACGTTGTCCGCTAAGTTTGATACTATATCGAGATCGTGTGTAACGATCACGACCCCTGAATTGAATTTACGGGTCTTTTTTAAGATGAGCCCGAAGATATTGGCCTGTACCGACGGATCGAGCATGGATGTGGGTTCATCCAGGAATAGGTACCTGGGCTGAAACATCATGACCCTGGCGAGGACGATCCGCTGAATCTCGCCGCCGCTGATCTGATTCGGATATCTTTTGAGTAACTCGGGTTGGATGCCCATTTCGGCACAAATTTCGTCCATACGTTCGTTCAATCTGTTTCCTGGACATCCCACCTTGCGGAGGACCTCCTTGATGGAGTCCTCGATCTTTATCCTGGGATTCAACGCACCCTCAGGATGCTGGAACACCATCTGTATCTGCCATCTGTTCTCCCTGAAATTATCCTCTGTGAAAGGTACACCGTCCAATGAAACGGTTCCTGAGGATGGATCGGTGATGCCTGTCGCGATCTTCGACAAGGTCGTCTTACCGCATCCGCTGTTTCCTATCAACGCAGTGATCTTACCGCGATCGAAGGACATGGAGATACCGTCAAGGACGATGGTATGTTTTCTCCCGAAAACCATACCGGTGGTCCAGTATTTGGTAATCTCATTCAATTCCAGCACGCCAACACCTCACGCAATGACCATTGGAATCCGTTACCATATCCTGTTTCCCGTTGCATCTCTCCGAGTAGGATCCGCACCTGTCCCCGAATCCACACCCCTCGCCCGGAACTATCCTCAACGGGTCGTTGATCGGTACCATACCGTTCTTAGGCAGAGAGGACCAGAGCCCACGGACATATGGGTGTGAAGGATTCGTAAGAACCTCCCTCCAGTTCCCGTCCTCGACCATCTCCCCACGGTACATGATACAGACCCTGTTACATATGTGGGCGGCGTAGTAGTCGTGCGTGATCATCATAAGGGTCTTGTCGGCACAGCTGGTGTACAGCTTCTTCAGTGTCTCGATCTTTATCGCAGGATCCAGACCCTTTGTCGGTTCATCGGCGATCACAAGCTCCGGATTCAATGCCGTGCCCATAGCGATAACCGCCCGTTCACACATCCCTCCTGAAAGTCTATGCGGATATGTGGAATAGATGGCATCACTATCTTTGAATCCGAGGGCTTCTAGTTTCTTCTTGCTCCTTTCGGATGCCTCCTTCCTCGGAACCCCTTCCTTCCAGAACATCTCATCTATCTGCGTCCCGACTTTCATTACAGGGTCTAAAGCGGTGCTGGGACTCTGCGGAACAAGCGCCACTTTGCTACCCCTGAGAGAAATGAGTGTTGACCTTTTAGCACCCACGATCTCCTTTCCCATGAACAGGATGCTTCCGGTTGTGAGTGAGATATCGGCCAAAAGACCCATTATCGAATGCCCGAGAACGGATTTTCCGCATCCGGACTCGCCCATGACCGCTATCTTATCCCCGGAGTAGATGTCCATATCCAGATCTTTGATCGCCCTGAATCCGCCGTCGAATGTTGGGAATATGACGTTAAGTCGACGTATCTCAACCAATGTCTCCATCTCACGCCTCCACATAGATATGGTCCTTGTCGAAAGAAGCCAGCATGAAAAAGGCCAGAGCGACCAGGGAGATCATCGCCCCCGGCATCACATACCACCACCACATGCCCCTGACATATCCGCCGTTGGAGAACGCATCGGTTATCATTCCGCCCCAACTGACGTGAAACGGGTCCCCTAGGCCGAGAAAAGCCAATCCTGCCTCTGCCATCATCGCTGCTACGATAGCAAGACACCATCTCGCCAAGAGGACATCCTCCGTGTTCTTCAGAATGTGTTTGAACATTATGTGACGGTCGCTGAATGCCATCATCCTGGCCGATTCGATGAATGATTGCTCCTTGACCTGCAGGACACGACTGTGCACGATCCTAGCGGTACCGCACCATGACAGCAGTGTTATCACGATGATGATGTTGTAGACACTGGGACCCATATATGATATGAGTATGATCGTCAGCGGAAGCGATGGGATGAGGATGAAGAGATCTGTGGTGCCCATCAGGGTGTTCTCGATGATTCCGCTCTTGTATCCCGCTATCAGACCGAATGTCAATCCTACGAATACGACCATGGTCGCGGCTATCAACCCTATGGAAAGGGATGTCCTGGATGACATTATGAGTTGTGAATATATGTCCTGACCCAGGTTATCCGTTCCCAACCAATGCTCGGTGGATGGCGATAGGAACGGTTTGAAGTCCATTGCAAGCGGATCGTAGGGAGCTATCTGCTCGGCGAAGATTGTGATAAGCATCATGACGACGATTATCGAGGTACCGAAGATCTTCCTCTTATTCCCGAACAGGAAATAGACAATGTAGCTCGTGTCCATCATTTCGTACCTCTGTCGTGGGAATCGCCGATCCGTGGATCGGCGAGCCCGTATGCGAATTCGGCGACAAGATTCATCAGCAGCACCCACGTGGTCAGAAGTATGAATACGCCCTGGATCACGGGGTAATCCTGTCTGGAGATCGCCTGGTACAGGAGTGTTCCCATACCATTGAGGGAGAACACCAGTTCAATTATGAGAGCTCCTGAGAGTATCCCCCCGAGACCCATTGCGAATATGCTCAAGAATACGGGAAGAGCATTCCTCGAAACGTGCCTGCTTCGGATCTCTTCGTCAGTCAGTCCCTTCGATTCGGCCACGAATATGTAATCATCATTTTTCACCTCTAGAACGGAGTTCCTGATCGTCAGATAGTACGACGTCACGGTACCTATTATCAGAATGATAGAGGGCAACAGCAGATGATACATGGAATCCAGATACCACATCCATCCGCCGCTGTAGGTTCCAGAATTATTGTGACTTAATGGGAACAATCCCAGATCGAACGCTAGGGCCTTCACGAAGATCATGGCTATCAGAAATGTCGGCATCGTGTGCATGAATATCGATAACGATGTCATGGTTTTGTCCGTGATTTTTCTGGTGGTACCGCAGTATAGAGCCAGATAGAAACCGATGACCGATCCGATGAGCAGTGATGGTATCGTTAGAGCCAACGTCCAAGGCAGTCTCTGTGCTATGAGCTTGTTGACACTGGATGCTGATATTATAGAGTATCCGTAGTCGAACGTGAATATGGATTTGAGAAACGCGAGATACTGTTCCCACAGAGGATCGTCGAGATGGTACTTGGCGTACATGATATCGACCGCATCTTCGTTCAGAAGAGAAGCGTTCTCTCCGAAAAGATTGTCTATCGGATCGCCAGGCATGATGCGGGGCAGGATGAAGATGATGGTGAGGGCCAGAAACCCTATGACGAAAAAACGCACGACCCTCATCAAGAACCATTTTGTCCTGTTATCCACCGCATCACCCTAACATCATGGAACGGGTTTGAAAAATGTTTTGTAAATGGTTTTGAACGGAGGAATACGAACATCCGTCATGCCCAGCATACGTTCATGAGCGTGCCACAGCAGATCGTGTATCCGAACAGCGGGTCCACGGTCAGTCCTGTAAGGCCTGCATTCTGTATGGTCACGATCTCGTTCTCGAACAACGGGATGAAAGGCACCTCTTCCATGTAGTAATCCTGCAGATCTTCCACTGCAGACTTCATTTTCGCGTCGGTGTTAGCAGATTTGAGTTCTGTTATTATGTCCTGAAATTCTTCGTCGTTTACTTGACAGTCCTTGAGACCACCGTTGATATCTACAAACGTTGTTCCGTAGCCCATCCACGAATTGGTTCCGAGGAACGAGCAACCGCTGAGTACCATATCATAGAGACGTATCCCGTTTCCGTCCACCTGTCTTTTCCAACTCCCCCATCCGGAGGATATGGAATCGAGCTGCAGATCTATACCTGCCAACCTGCATCCGGTCTGTATGAGCCTTGCTCTGTCCGCCGAGGAAGCACTGAAAGCAAGGGTGGGCTGGAAATCGCCGCCACTCGGTGTCTCGCGATATCCGTCGCCGTCGGTATCTGTATATCCGAGCCTATCGAAGGCGGCCTTGGCCTTATCGATATTGTACTCAAGGAGACCTTCGTCCACGTAATACTTCATGCACGAAGGGACCAGGGTCTTCCCGGGAACGCTTCCGACACCACTGTTTATGTTATCTACGAATTTTTCATAATCTACGCAGTAAGAGAATGCCACTCTAAGGTCCGCGTTATCGTAAGGTTCGCGAAGCGTATTGAAGCATATCGCAGATATGGCAGCGCTGCTGTACTCACCGGTCTTGAGATTGTCGTACTTTTCGACTTCGGGAAGGATCGTCGCAGAGACGCCGGAACCCCAGGCGAGAGATGCATCGCATTCGCCGTTGGCAAGCGCAAGAACCATGGTGTTCCAATCAGAATAGTACCTTATCCTCATTATCTCGGTCTTCGGCACACCGTTGTAATAGTTCTGATTGGCATGCAGAGTCATGGTTCTGGAACTAACGTCCAGTTTATCGACTATGAACGGACCGGTCCCGATGGCCGCGTTAAGCTCTGTGACCGGGTCCCCGTAGCTCATTGGATCGTCAACGTTTTTGTAGATGTGCTCCGGCAGTATGGTCATTCCGCATCTCATGTTAAGAAGCAGGTTCGCGAATGGACCGTCCATTGTCATTGTAACCGTCTCTTTCCCCTCAGAGTTCATACCCTTGGTCGCTGATTCGAGATTGTTCAGGAATGCAGCATCATTCATCCCCCAGGGTTTCTTATCCAGAATGTAATTGATAGTGAATAGCACATCATCGGCACTGAAATCAATACCGTCGCTCCATTTGACATTGTCTCTGATGACGAACGTCCATACGCTCGCATCGCTGTTGGTGGTCCAGCTCTCGGCGAGCAGTCCGTAATAGTTGCCGTTCTCATCGGTGGCAACCAGATTCTCATGATACACATTCGCACCATGGAAGTAATATGTCCCCATATCCTGTAATCCGAAATGCTCACCACCGGAAGATAGGACCATCCCGAAAGTCACAGTGCCGGTAGGACCCTCGTCCCTGTTGCTGTCTAGCACGACGAATAAAATCGACGCGCCAGCGACCACCATTATCGCAACGACGGCGATCGCCATGATTTTCTTGTTCATCTGACCAAATCCTAAAGCGCAACCATTAGTAACACTTTATTGTACATAGTAACACTATATTTAAAAAATATGTATTGTCGACAGTATTGTATAAAAAAGATATTCTTTTGATACGAACATCGTTTTATTCCACTCTGATAGAATTCAATAAAATAACTCAGTCAGTACTTTTACTGCTTGATTTTCTATTATAAACAGTTCACGACGGAAACAGGAACAAACCCAAATGACTTTGCACTATAACCCCAACAATTACGGTCAATGCGACATGATCTAATCTAGTTATATTTTTTAATGAAATAGTAATACTGGTGAGGGATAATCATGGATTCGGTTATACAGGGATATTTCGACAAGGAGTTCGAAAGTTATGATAATTACACCAAGACGTCCTATGGAATTCTGAAAGAGAGAAGAGCCTGGCAGAAACTGTATTCTGATGTACCACCAGCCCCGACATCGTTTACCATCTTCACATGATTCCTGTTTTTGGAAAATTATTCCAATCACAAAGGATACTTTCCCCTCTCCGTTCGACGTACGCTAAAAGACAATTATGTTTAGAAAAACTTACAAAATTGATCGCTTAAAAACAACTGCTTTCACTATATATTGGAAAGATCGCAATCAACCGATAAACAGAACACAATCGGACATTTTCATCATTTGTACCGGAGCACTTATATGTCTGAACCTTTGATGAATCTCTTCAGATATTCATTGAGACCCTGATTGCACGCGTAGACGTAGCAGCCTCTGATGCCTCTCGTCATCATGATCCTGTATGCATTGATTATGTACTTCCTCACGGTCTCTTCATCCGTGGCCTTCTTCACATTCGTATCATAGAATTTGCTCGTATCCACGACTATCCTATTATTGACCTTGTCGTAATCGATCTCGTATCCGAATATGACACCGACATAATTCAGATCATACCCCTGGGATGTGTGGATACAACCTATCTCGTCGATCGAATCCTCACGAAGGATCCATTCCATGTTACTCATGTTCCAGATATACTTGTAGGGTCCGATGTGGATATCCTCAAGATGTTCGGCTTTGATCTCCTCCGCCCTGTAACCTTTCGAAATCCATTTCCATGAATAACCTGCGACCGTACGGCATAGTTTGTATTCCGAGTTCAACGATTTTATCTCGTTGACCATCAGGTCGACGTCGTCGAATATCCTGAAGTCGTAATTCCTTACCTCATCGAACAGATCCTGTTTACATTCGAATATCCTCTTCAGATACTTCGGATAACCGTCTCCCGCGGCACATCTCATCTGTGTCTTGAGGAAATACTGCTTTGCGTCCGGACCGACGGTCTTATCGAACTGCTCTGGAGATATATCCGATCCCTTGACCGTCTGATCCTTGTCATAGAACAGCACCTGATAGTCGCTGCATTTCATTATCCAGTCCAATTGCGTTGAATTTTCTGGTTCGAGTTTCAGACTCCTGCATACCCTGTCGAATGAACCCATATTCGGTATATTCTTCCTTTTGGCAAGCCTATGGCTCTCGTCTACGAACAATATATCGTAATGCCCTTTTACCACATCGGCCGGACCTATGACCATATTAGCCTTCAATCCGTTTTCTGTTTTTCTGAAAACAGTGCTCATCGTCATGCGTATCGATGCCATGGGAAGGACGAAACCTACCCTCAGTCTGTCGTGATGCTTCAGGAATTCATGCAACTCGTGCACGACCATCTGTTCATCCGTGAATCCGTACGTGACATCCGAGGTATCGATCCTTATCCTGTCAGCATTGATCAGAGTGAAGATCATGTTTATGGCCATGACCGTCTTCCCTGTCCCTGCGGAACCGTTGATGACTGATGTTCCCTTCTCGCCCTTTACCATCTTTTCAAGAATGTCATGTATCACATAGGTACAGATCGTGTTCTGTTCCACCGTCAGTGTCATGTATGGAGAATATTTGAACAGGCTGGAATTCTTGAGCGTGAAGAAATCATGATCGGCGAGTTTCCTGTCCCTCATGCATTTCCAGATGCTGTTCAGCTTATTGACGTACATCTCTCGCTGGTAATAATTGTATTTTACAGACTGACCTGCATTCAGGTTCTGCAGTCTGAATTTCTCATCCGCGTGGCAGAGCTGGATCAACGACTGTTCGATATCGAGAACGGCCGATTTGTTGAACTGATCGTCGATTATCACATTCATCGTCTTTAACCCGCTACGGTCCGGATTCTGCAGATGCTGCGAAAAACGATTGTATACGCTACAGGTTTCCCCTATGTACATCTCCGAATCGTTGTTGATGAGATACACCACGGGCCAATCTCTTCCCATGGCGCCTCTGCCGAGTTTGTCCCTGCCATCAGATGTGAAATCGAAAGAGACTACATCCATAAACTTCAGCGTTGCGTACGGAACTCCAAGACTAATACGTTTCCGTAGGAGGATCAGTTTTAATCCAGATTGTTGTTGAATTATATATCGCTCTTCAAAAGAATATTACATAAGCAACAAGTGCCGACGACACTATTTACCACATATTCCGACCTGCCCTAATTACATGGAATCAAAAACGTAAATCTGGGGAACCTATGGATTTGCCTATTTTCGGATTGTATAAACCTGAAAATTTGTTACTCATAATCTTTCTTGATATCAAAAACCTGTCAGAGGTTTCAAAAAGGGCAACGTCTCCTTGGAAGCCAATCTTGATATGCATCATTCAAAATGGAGAAATAAAAAAAATACCACAGAACACCTATCGTCGCCCATGAAGATGAGTAAGGCCATTCAAATCGATCCGAATAAATGCATCGGATGCAAACGTTGCTCGGCAATATGCATCCGTGATAGCATCGATATCGTCGATAAAAAGGCCGTCTACAACGGAAAAGACTGTTTCCTTTGCTATCAATGCTATTCCATCTGCCCTAGGAATGCGATATCCCTGACCGACTTCCCAGAGTTCGAAGTAGAACCGATTGCCGATGGACATGTCGCATATGATGATTTCATGAAGCTCCTTAAAGATCGCCGCAGCATCAGATGGTTCACTGATGAGAAGATCACCAGAGGGGAATTCAAAAGACTGTTCGCCGTTGGAGGATACACCCCTACCGGAATGAATTGTCAGGATGTGGAGTTTGTGGTTCTTGATGAACGCCTTGATGATTTTATGAAAATGATCTACAAGATCCTCAAGCCCCACGAATACGAACTTCCTAGAATACACCAGTTCTGTGAGTACATGGAAGGAGAATACGAAAATCCCAAAGGACACCCATTTCTCTGGGAAGGCAGGCAGCTTGTCCTGAGTTTCTCAAAGATACCAATCGATGCTGTCCTCGCCGCGGTCAGGATGGAACTCGCAGGCTACACAATTGGGCTGGGAGGGTTCTATTCCCATTTCATAATCATGGCTGCTGAAATGGATCCAAGC
>JBAYAO010000043.1:0-11417 GCA_041669745.1 Candidatus Methanomethylophilaceae archaeon
GAAAGAGAATTACACATTCCAAGGATGGTACACACTCGCGGACGGAGGTATTGAGATAACCTCCGAAACAGTCGTCAGGATCACCGAAGATCAAACCATCCATGCACATTGGTCGACGGTGTCAGCGGATGTATATTTTCTTACCGTCGTGGCTGTTCCGGAGATAGGAGGGACCGTCACTCAGAGCAGGATGTGCGATCCTGGAACTGTGATGAGCATAACGGCGACATCGGCTGCCGGATATGAATTTGTAAGCTGGTCGGACGGCGGTTCGCAAACACACGATATAACCGTCAATGGCGATGTTTCCCTGACCGCTGTATTCAGAAGAATCGTCAGCGAACACGTATTGAGTTTGTCCGTCCAGGAAGGCGGTCAGGTCATAGGTTCCGGGAGATACACCGAAGGTTCGATCGTGAGCATCTCAGCAGTATCAGATCCAGGATATGAATTTGTAAGCTGGTCGGACGGCGGTTCGCAAACACACACCGTCGTTGTGGAAGAAGATATTACATTGACGGTACTTTTCGAGAAGATTCCTGTGAAAGAGAGGAAAACATTGACAGAAAGGATCGCAGAAACAAAGTCTGATGTTCATCTGGCAATATCACGATCGGACATCGAATTCGATTCCGATGCGGTTGTCGACAACGAGGTGTTTATGCCAGATACGGCCGATGGTAGGACGATCATGGTATCGGTGAGGGACGATCTCGATAGGAAACTATATTCTTGGATGTTCGACTGTTCGGCATCCAATTATGACGAGGACTCCGAGGATAGCAGATTGGATATACGGATAAACGCTTCGTTCAAAGTGAGAGAGGTCTTTTCTGGTAATCAGGTCGGAAATGTACTGGATAAAGTTTCGGCCGTAGGCGTTCCGGAAAGGTCCCTGTACATGGATTTCCAGGCATCCGGTCCTCTTCCGTACATGGCCGTCGTCGATTATTTTGTCGGTATGGAGTATGTCGGTGAAGAATTCGGCATCTATCACTACGATGAAACGAAGGATGTTCTGGAGGACATGGACCAACAATGCATCGTATCTGCGACAGGGTATGCGACGTTTTATTTGGACCATTGTTCGTACTACGTGCTGATATCGGGGGCAGATCAAACTGACGTCGAAGGTGGTAGAACGTACATTCCGATACTGATCCTTGTCATCACGGCCGTTACCGTTGCAGGCGCCATCCTGCTCTACAGGAGAGGATCGGCATAAATCTTAGGTGTAAACCAGAGGATTTATAATGTGTTCGCCATTGGGCATCCAACGGACCTGTGGGGTAACTAGGATTATCCTGTCAGCCTTCGAAGCCGATGATCCGGGTTCAAATCCCGGCAGGTCCGCTATTTTTCATTCAGGGATCGAAGACAGAATTCCTAAAATAACGTACCTGTATTCCGATGTTATCAGTTTATAGACGAAGTTCCTCTGTTGAGTGAGAAAGATGCCGGCCGTCAGGCCGGTTGAGGGTTTATTGCAGCTGCTGAGAACAATAAGGACAGAACTTAGGCGTCTTTGGCAACGCGGATATGTCCTCTCCGCAATACGGACAGTTGTTGAATCTCTTGCCGTTCTTTGCAGATGTGGTGTCGGCTCCGATCACGGGCACGGTCGTCGAAGACGGCTGAGGCTGTGCTGACGGTGCAGGCTTTCCGCATTCCTTGCAGAACTTGTACGGATAATCGTTCACGCCGCCGCAGTACGGACACATGATCTTCGGATGCTGTGCATCAGCTCCCTGCTGCTGCATCTGGTTCGCCATTTGCTGCTGTTGCTGTTGATTCAGCTGCTGATACATCTGGGGGAACAGCAGCATACCCGTGCCTATGGCCGCCCCTCCGGAAGATTCGCCGATCGCATCCGCCATATGTTCCATGACGCCGAATTGTTTCCAATCCCTTCCGCTTCCGGATCTGAACTGCTGGAATTTGTATATGTCCTCCTGATATTTTTCTTCGGTCTGGACGCCGTTTATCTTCAATGCCAGGAGTTCCACGCCTCTGTTCCTGAAATCCTCTTCTATAGACACTTTGGTGGTCATCGAAGCCTTCTCTAGCCCGGTGTAAATATCCATGTAATACTGCTGGCTCAGGTTCTGCGTTATCTGTTCGTTGATGTAGCTCTTCATGAAATTCGTGACTTCGCCCGATGAGTACGATTTCATCCCGCCTACGATCTGTGTGATGAACAATGCCGCATCGTTCACGCGATACTGGTATTCGCCGTTCGCCATCAGCGGTATCGGTGCCTGATAGTCCTCAGCGACCTTGCACATCGCTCTTACACCCCATTTTCCCATGAACTGTTTTTTGGAAACGAAGATGACCTTCGCTTTGAACACGCTTTCCTTGTATCCCAGCACTTTCTCGTAGATCTTCGACAGTACGGGTATGTTCGCCGTGGTTATGGTGTGCTTTCCGCTTTCGAACACAGCTATGATCTGTCCGTCCCTTACGAAGGCCGCCCATTGCCAGTCGTTCACAACAAGCACGGACGCGGTTCTGATGTACTCCTTGTCGTATTCCCAGAGGATATCGTCGGTCCCCGCATTGTCCCATTTTATAACGTTGGTGCCTTTGTCTTCTGCCATGTTCAATCCTCCGTGAGTCCTTTCAGTGTCTTTATCCTGTCATTCAGACCGTTGGCCAGACCATCGATGTACCTCTCTATCTCTTTGATGTCCGCTCTCACATCGACCTTGCCGTTGTCCATGTCTGTCATCAGTGTCACAGTCTTCTCCTTGAGTTTAGCGGCGCCTTCCAGCAGTTTCGCGTCCCATTCCACGATCTCTTCCAGCTCCTTGTCAAGCGTCTTCACGGCCTCCCAGAGACCGCTGTATCCGCTTTCCGCGCTTTCGATCTTCTTGAGATAGGTGTCTGTTTTGACTCTGATCCTATCCATTTCCTTGGCAAGTGTGAGATTACCGGATTGAACGATCATCCTATGGATGTTTCCGAGATCGCTCTTGCACTCTTCCAGCGATCTTACGACGGATCTTCTGACCTCCTTGTCGACCTCTCTGCGGATGTTCTTGATCCTGTATCCCCTGTAGCCGGGGATGTACATCGCGGCACGTTCGAAGATGCCTCTGTCCTCAACGCTCTTATCCGTAACAATTTCATCATATGGCATGGTTTATCCCTTCCTCGAAGAACTCCTGATGATTATCATTAATGCGATCAATACGATGAATATCGCAAGCAGGATCCATAGATCCAGATCGGTGCAGGCTTCCAGGAAACCGACTATGCCCAATGATAAAGACAGATACCCTGTGACCATGAAGAAGGACGATCTCGACGGTCCGAAGCTCAAACCGTCTTCTTCTCCGAACGAAATTGCGAACATGTATGCCCCAACTACGACCAGTATCGAATATATGCAAGTGTACCACGGAAGGTCTGCTACTTGCCAGACCACAAGGCCTATTGCAATAGCAAGTACACATACGCCGATAAGTATGCCATCGCTGCTCCTTCGACCGATCTTCTCTTTGTCTATCGCCATTTTCTCATTCTCCTTTTTCGAATCGTGACTACATAATAAGCAATTTGTCGGCCTCGGTCCTCGTTATCCTGTCGGGAACGAGCTTTCCGAACGTATCCGGAAGTCGAATTCTGTCATTTTCGATGGTGCAGGGAATATAGATCACCTTTTGCACGTCGGGTTTGCTGAGTTTGAATTTGGAATCTGATTCCGTACGTTGTGCAAGATATTCGACACAGAGTTTCTCGGCTTCCGCTTTAGTGCTCAGCGGAAGCACTATTCTGCGAGTACCGGCACCGTTGTTGGCCACCGAATCTTGGATCCGTCCTATGCCTTCTCCGCTGCTTATGCTCCTTTCGTTCCCCTTGATGCCGGCGAGGATGCTCTTTGCGGGGCGAATCTTGAATATGTCTGTGAAGGCCGATGCGGGATTGCTGAGACATCCCGGATCCGTTACGAAATCAGCGCATATCAGAAGATCCTCCTTCACCTCCACACCTTTCTTGGCCCACAGGGAACCCGTCACGAAGCTGTATCTCAGGTCCACTTCCCAGAACGGCATAAGGACATCGCCGGATCCAGTCGTGATGGGTATTAGACCGCCGTTCTTAGCATTCAATGCGGCGGCGATGTTCTCGAAGATCTCATTGTATCTGTCTCTGTTCCCTAGCAGATACCCCCATTTCTGTGGGTACTCCATCTTGATGTCGAAGACCTTCTTGATCACGTTGAGCATGGCCAATGGATCGTTCGATGATGTCGTATTGACTATCTGGATGATGTTCATGACTATGTCGCAGATGGAGATCTCCTGTCCTACGGATTGGTACATTATGCCGTATTGCGGATCCGTGAATATCTTATCCTTTATCCCGATCAACGATGTTTTCCCTTTAGTGATCAATGCCGAGCTGTCGGCAGTGTTGCCGGACAGCAGCTTCTCCATTCCATTGCATATGTCCGCAAGTGCCTCGAAACGTGTGACTATCAGATCGTTGCCCTTCTTTCCCTTCAATGCCTTGGCGGACTCAGTAAAGTTGTTCGCCATCAGTGTGTAGCGACCTTCCTTATCCTCTGAGAGAAGCGCTATATTGTTGATCATCATCGCATAGCTCTGCGAGAGCGTTGCGGCCTCATCGATCAGATCCTGGCTCTCCTGATCCACAGCCAATGCTGCGACCGATTTGACCTTGGCATTGAATTCGAAGGCCTTGGCCGATGTGTGCACAGGGCGGAAATTGCTGCAGGTGGAGAAAGGCACCGCCAACAGGCAATTGCCCAAAAGACTTATGTTGCTGAATTTGTACTCCATGAGTTCAAGTTCTATCTTTCCCTTCACGTCCCTTGTGAATATGCTGTGTCTGGCTATCGGGTCGATGTTCTCTGCGCCGGATATGTTGAATCCTGACGGTATGGCACTGCTTATCCACGATTTGACCTGACCCATAAGCTGGTCCAGATATGCTTTAGCATCCATACGCTGCTGCGTGGTCCCACAACTCGGACAGGTGACGTACGGAGTATCGGACCTTACATCCTTCTCCTCCAGCGGTGCACCGCAGAACTTGCATCTAAGTGCTATCATCTCATCCAATCGAATCACCTTATGTTGATCCTCAGCGAGCTTATCTGTGTCTGGAGTGCAACTATCTCCGCTTGGATCCTCGCGTCCATTGCTCTCATCTCGTTCATGGAGATCTCATGATAGTGCTTTGCGATCGCGTCTGCCCTTCTGGATATGGCACTGTAACATGCCCTGCAGACGTAGATGGATGTGTAGGTATCGTCCGCAGATGGCAGAGGGCTGTCCTTATCCTCTTTTCTCAGCTGTGGGCTGATATCGCTGCTCATTGGATAGAAATGCATTCCCTCGCCGGTGGTATCCCTTCCGCAGATCCAACATGTGGCGGATTTGGAATAGCTTTTGATCTTCGTCTGGTTGTCTTCACCTGTTTCTCCGATCTGACGGCGATAATTGAATGCCATCTGCTGGTACTCTGCCGCCTTCTTCGGGTCCTCCCAGAGGGTACCGGTAGCCATGAATTCATTGCCCTCAGCCATGAGGGTCAATGCCAATTTCAGCCCGGTGATTGAGACGTTGTTGTACAGTTCATTGAGTTTCAGTGTCTCATTTCCTATATTGGACTGTATCTCCCGTGCGCATCCTATGAGTGCCTGGCCTTTCTGGAGTGCTGCCTCCGAACCGCCGCTCGGCATGGATCTAGCGGTAATGCTTTTCGCCATGTCCTCGCACTCTGTCGCGAGTTTAACGGTGTTCAGTGTTGTGAGACCGAACTCAAAATCCTGATCGCCCTTCGATCTCAGCACAGACGCTGCATTGGTATAGGTACCAGCATCGTTTATTCGATCGCTGATGCTAAGCACAGCAATTAGAATCTCAGCGACATCTTTGTTGCTGGCGTTCTTTTCGATTGCTTTTTGGAGAACTGCGATGGCTTTATCGTACTCTTTGCGTTTGATAAGGTCAACGGCGTCGTCGAAACGTTCATTACCGTTCTTGAAGAAACCAAATGCCATTTTTCCACCTTAGGTTGATGTAGTGTCATGCGTTCTTGGTTTTAATCTTATCGAATAGTTCCGTGCGGGACCGCATGTGACAGATGTTAGGTCGCATCTGTCAGTAGAGATGTTTCCGGGCCTACTATATATCCTTTTGTTCACTTTTCTACGCTGTTTGTGTCCATGCGAATGACCTTGCCGACTGGATATCGGTTTCATTAGACAAATGTCTAGTAAATGGGACTTTTGACCTTTCATTTATTGGTTTTATAGAAACCTATATTAACTGTGAAGTATCACACCCTTTCATGAGTAGCAGATTTGATGCCGTCGAAAAGGCATTTGCCCGCGAACCTAACTTTGTGGAAATGCCGGCTAAAACAACCTCAGAGTATTACGGATGCAAGGTATTCAACAGGGCGCAGATGCGAAAATATCTGTCCCGTGAGACGAGGAAGACAATCTACGACTCCATCGACGACAACATGATCCTCGACAGGAACGTGGCAGAACACGTTGCCGCGGGTATGAAGCAGTGGGCGATGGATATGGGTGCGACGCATTATACTCACTGGTTCCATCCGCTAACCGGCGGTACAGCGGAGAAACACGATTCATTCGCGGAGCCATACGGTAACGGAGGTGCATTGGAAGAGTTCTCAGGCAAGTTGCTGGCTCAGCAGGAACCAGATGCATCGTCATTTCCGAACGGCGGGCTTAGGAACACATTCGAGGCCAGGGGATACACGGCATGGGATCCGTCGTCGCCTGCGTTCATCATAGGGGATACGCTCTGTATCCCCACGGTGTTCATCTCCTATACCGGGGAGGCCCTCGACTACAAGACGCCTTTGCTGAGGTCGATTTCGGCAGTAAGTGCGGCCGCTACGGCCGTAAGCAGATATTTCAGCGAAGACGTGAAAAGAGTCTACTCATATCTGGGATGGGAACAGGAATACTTCCTGGTGGACACTGAGCTCTACGGTCTTCGTCCGGATCTCGTGATGACCGAGCGTACGCTGATGGGTCACGGATCTGCCAAGAACCAGCAGCTCGACGATCACTATTTCGGTTCGATACCCCAGAGGGTCATGGCATTTATGAGGGACCTGGAAGCAGAGGGTTACAAACTGGGCATTCCGATCAAGACGCGACACAATGAGGTTGCGCCTAACCAGTTCGAACTTGCCCCTGTCTACGAGGAGACGAATCTGGCAGTGGACCACAATCTAATCCTGATGTCCCTCATGAGGACAACGGCGGAGCGTCACGGATTCAAGGTGTTGCTCCATGAGAAGCCATTCAAGGGTGTCAACGGGTCCGGAAAGCACTGCAACTGGTCACTCGGGACCGATACGGGGGTGAACCTCATCGCGCCGGGAAAGACAGACGATGAGAACTTGAGATTCCTGACATTCATGTCGGTCATACTGATGGCCGTCTACAGGAACAACGCGTTGCTCAAGGCGTCTGTGGCGTCTGCGTCTAACGCTCACAGGCTGGGTGCGAACGAAGCACCGCCGGCCATAATCTCCTCATTCCTCGGAACGCAGATAACGGCGGCCTTCAACGAACTGCTTGAATCCAAGGACATGGTCAAGATGGGACACAAGACCGAATTCAGTCTAGGAATTCCGCAGATTCCCGAACTGCTGTTGGATAACACGGACAGGAACAGAACCTCGCCGTTCGCGTTCACCGGGAACAGATTCGAGTTCCGTGCGGTGGGTTCATCGGCGAACTGTGCATATCCGATGTCGGTCCTAAACACGGTTGTGGCATATCAGCTGACATTGTTCAAGAAAGAGGTCGACAAGCTCATAGAGAGCGGAACGGTGAAGGAACAGGCCATACTGCACATGGTGCGCGAGTACTACAAGGAATGCAGAGCGGTCTGTTTCGACGGAAACGGATACTCCGAGGAATGGAAGATCGAAGCGAAACGTCGCGGACTCGATTGCGAGACCAGTGTGCCGCTGATATACGATGCCTTTTCGACAAAGCAGGCCAAGGAGATATACGCTTCCACGAAGGTGATGACTCCCACGGAGATCCAGGCAAGAAACGAGGTCAACTGGGAGACATATTCCAAGAAGGTCGAGATCGAGTCCAGGATGCTTTGCGATCTGTCGCTGAACCATATCCTTCCCGTGGCAACGAGATACCAGTCCATACTTCTGGATAACGTATCCAAGATGAAGGCTGTGTTCACGGAGGCCAAGTTCAAGAAACTGGCAGGAGGGCAGATTACGTTGATAGAAGAGATATCCTCACACATCAGCGAAGTCAGGAAGATGTGTGCCGAACTCGACAAGTTCTGTGACAAATTCCAAGCCATGGACGATATGCGCAAGAGGGCGCTTTCATATCATGACAAGGTACTTCCGTACTTGGATGACGTGAGGGTGCACATCGATGCTCTGGAGATGATCGTGGACGACGAGATGTGGCCGCTTCCGAAGTACCGCGAGCTCCTGTTCATTCGTTGAATGGGAATGCCGGCAGTTGTGCCGGCTGCTCTTTTTTATAACGATATCTCACTAAGATCATTTCAGAACCTCAGACGAAACGGTTCCTTTTCGAAAAAGGGAGAGTCTCAGCTGGAGGCGATGTTTCCATTACCGATCCTTTTCCCGTAAACGTTGAAGAGGAGGCTTGCGACGAAACCCAGTACGAACGAGCCTATTCCGATGGCGGCGTCTGTTGCGGTCTCCAATCCGGGATATATGATAAGCAGTGAACTGACGGTGAGGCCGAGTATCATGTAGTATGTCAGGCTGTGATAGTTTTCCAGGAGGTACGTCATGATCTTCGCGAATCCCAATATGCCTATGATCACACCGATACCTATGGGAATCAGGAAATACATGTCCAGATGCGCCATCGCGCTTATGGTTATCTGATAGAGGCCCAGGGCAAGCAACAAGGCCGAACCGCTGATGCCTGGAACGATCTTCGATATCGCCATGATTATCCCGCAGAAAATCAGAAGAACGACATTTTCCAACGTATAGTCCAATTCCGTCGTCTGCGCACCGCCGTTGTCCACCAGGAAGAGAATGATCATCAGTATGAATCCGATGATGAAACTGATGGCGTATCTCGGTTTTATCGGTTCCTCATTCCTGGCGATCTTATACAGTTCCGGTATCTGTGCGGTTATCAATCCCATGAAGAGGAACATTGCCGGAACCTCGTAATTCGTGATTATGAAGTCGAGACCCACTGCGAAGGTCAGCACGCCGAGTACGACACCCGTGCCGAGGGTGGCAAGGAACCAGAATTCAGGTCTCCACTTGTGCCATATGTCGCTGATATCCTTAACGGCACGTTCATAGACACCGCAGAGGACGGCGATGATACCGCCACTGACACCCGGGAGGATCGCGGCAGAGCCGATCAAAAAACCCATTAAGACATTTCGAACACTCTTATCCTCGGTCATTGGAACTCCGTCAGGTCCAATGGTCCTCGAGTTTGTAACCTTTTCCCCTCTCCGTTTCCGTCTCCACGAAATACGTCTCGGTGCTTTTTACAGATCTGAACAGGATATCCTCGTAATACCACTGTTCCAGAAAATGCCTGTTCATGTCATTGAACGTAAGGTATCCCCAGTATATGACGAACAGCCCCAGTGTCAGGACGGAGGCCAGCAGAAAAACCCAGAACGAACGATAGCCGATCCTGTTCTCGAATTTCTCGGTTTTTATACTGAGACAGGCGGCGATATCGTTGAACTCGTCATAGAACGGTATGGCCCTTTTCTCGTGCTGACGCGGAAAAACGGTGATCGAAGGGGCGATGAAGATGGCAAGAACGACAGATACTCCGTAACAGATGGCCACCAGCTGTATCGCGTAAGTTTCCAGATCGACGAACATAAGGGCCAAGGTACCAGCTATCGCAGGCAGTCCGATGTACATCAATCGGTTCTTGTGGAACGCGGGGTCCTCCTCAGAGAGTATTTCGGCGTCAATGTCCTTGAGTCTCTGGATCCCATTGGAGATGTCTGCTCCACAGACATAGTTGTTAGCCTCTGCATATTCGATCATGTAATGGCGAAGTTCCCTTTCCCTTTCGGAATGTCTTGCGTTCCTTGACATGAGCAGGTAGAAGAGTGCGACTATCAGACCTACGCCGATCATGAATAGCGCTACGAGACTGAACAGCTGTGTGGCCGGAATCCCGTGACCGTATTCCCTGTACATCGTGGTCGCGTAATACGTTATCACGACCGCATAGCTGAGAAGTACCAGGACGACCATCATGGGCGGGATAACGGTATCCGTTTTCTCCCTCTTCGCTATATTGACTATTATTCCGTTCGCAGCCTCTCTGAGTTCCATTCCGTATCATTTTTGGAAAGGTCGGATAGGATTAATACTATTCCGCCGATGACCGGAAGATGGTTAACGACATCGAAGGCAGTGGCACCGACGGTTTCCCGAACCCTGTCGACCCTGAGGTCGGCAATACAGCATCAACGACCTCCGGTACTCCGACGGTGAAGAGGGGGTACAAGGGCTACAGGAGAGCGCCGAGAAGTCTTCAGTTCGCCGTGTTGGTCGCGATGTTGATGTCAGCCATGTACTTTTTCAGGATATTCCAATACATGCCGACGGCGGTTCAGAGTAAAGACGTTGCAACCGTTCTGTGGACGTTCGTTATGATGCTTCTCTTCTTCGGGATGTTCGTAAGATTCGTGATATATCTGTTCAGGCTTCCTTCCGGGAGCAGAAGGGCATGGGCAGGCACCGTGCGAATGGCCATTTCCTATGTCGCCCTGACAGTACTCGGAGAACTTGGTGTACTCCAGATAGCATCCACAACGGTGGACCTAAACATCATCCAGATATCTCCGTGGATAATGTCGGGGGTGATGCTGCTTCTGATGGTGTACATGTTCATGAAACCGATACGTGATTTCTTCACGCCTACGTATGCGGACAGGGTAGGCGGCACGAGTTGGCTGAAATATGTGTTCTGGATCGATCCCTTTGACGGCAAAAGGATGATCGTCTAGAACAACTGCCTCTTCATGACCATGGTCTGCGGCACATATCCGGACGATTCGTAAAGGGCTATGGCCTTTTCGTTGGCAGAACCAACATTCATTGTCATGGACATAAGTCCCTTGTTCCTGCACCAGGTCTCCGCGGCTTCCAGAAGGGATCTTCCCAATCCTCTACCTCTCAGTCTTTTTTCGACGAATATGCCGAGGAGATAGCCTATGTCATCACAGGTGAACTGATCCTTGCTCTTGCCCATCCAAAGTATCCCGACATTCTTTCCGTTGCCGTCCGTAAGGATAAAGGCCTCGTTCTCCATCATGTCACTGTCAAGATTCGTGGATGTTATGCCGAGTATGTCGTTGATCCACAATCCCTGCATCTCCGCTTCC
>JBAYAO010000044.1:0-10936 GCA_041669745.1 Candidatus Methanomethylophilaceae archaeon
GAGAGCTCGGGCAAGGGCCCAGAAACGACACAGTCTCGGTTAAAGGATGATCTGTTGACAGTGACATTCCCGAGGATTTGGTGAAACGGCGACTCCCCATCGGAGCAAACCCATACAGCCGGGGTGATGGCCCACGGACCGGCGGGTAGGGTGCATTAGTTGAATGTCGCCTGAAACAGAAGGGGGGCTACTACTCTCACCTGACACTTGTGGCCAGATGTCTAAAAATTTACATTTTAGTCATCTTGAGTTCTCGTGTTTAGAATCCTTTTACTTCCTCTTGCTTTTCCAATATAATCCATGCTTACATAACACATTTTTTACTCATAAAAAACTGCCATCGGTGGAACCTGCAATATCTATCGCAATCTAAAAATTTACATGATGACTCAATAGGTTTCTCAAATATTCGGGCGTAATTAGTCTCAGTCCTTACACTTTCTTGCCTTCAGTGGTTTATCTGAACATGCAAGATTGTCTCAGTGATAGAGTTTGATATTTAATTCTATTGTAATGGATATGCATCTGCGGTCGAATATACTGGACGCAAATTACATCAATCTTTGGATTTTTTGCCATAGTTTAATACGGATCACACCTTTAGGATGGCAATGAAAATGGATTCTAAATATCGTGCAATCGGTCTGGACATGGACGGTACGCTGTTGGATACCCATGTCGATTATGTTGAGATGGCAAACCTTGTCTTTGATCAGATGGTACGGATGGGCGTTCCTGAAAATGTCATCAAAAGAAAAGACGGCTTCAAATTCAATCTTGAATCAGGAACGAAGTATCTTATCGAGCAAAAAAGAGGCGACGAGATCCCCCTGATACATGAAAAGATCACCAAGGCCGCAAGGGATATAGAAATGCAGAATCTGGAGGAGGCGAGGCCTTTTCCCGGTACTGTGGAGACACTGAAAAGATTCCGTGAGAAGAAATACGGAATCGGTGTTCTCACAAGAGGATGCAGGGAATATGCTGACGCCGCTCTTGAGTTCTGCGGAGTATCACATCTTATCGATGCCGTGATCGCAAGAGATGATTACTCTGAAAAAGAGGCCAAACCGTCACCGATAGCTATGTTACATCTAGCGGAGAAACTTGATGTTAAACCCGAAGAGATACTGTATGTCGGCGACCACGCCTTTGACTATAGGTGCGCACATGATTCAGGTGCAGGATTCATAGGTGTATTGTCAGGCGTATTCGACATTGATGATTGGCATCGAATAGACAAGAACATAACGGTCATCGATTCCGTTCATGACCTTTATTTCATTGATTAGATCTTTCTTTGTAACACTTTTGTGCGATCCGGTTGCAACGACACCATGAATCCGCGGACCATGTGTCGATAAATAAGAATTGGAAGATGGCAGTTTCCTGCCAAAGATTAAAAGTTTATTGAGTTCCCTTGCCGTACTCTACGACTCTGGATTCTTCTTTCTCTTCTTCGAGAGTATCGTATCTGAACCTGTCAAGATTATCAGAGAACGTAGTGTTTGCGGGCAACAGCTTTTTGATACCTTGCATCAGGGATCCGCCGACACCCATGAGATTCTTGCTCAATGATATTCCGAACCTGGTCTTCCCACAGACCAGATGCCCGGGATTTATTACATCGTGCGGATCGAGAAAGGTCTTGAGATCTCTCATGAGCTCGGCCGCAGGACCCGCATCGTGGGTCGTATCGAGGTTCGATGCGAAGAACACACCGAAACCGAGCGAGCGCCCTCCGTACTTCTTGGCGACCTCACCCATATAGAAATTGTACGCGAATGCGGTCATGCCCAACAAAGACTCGTCATCCTTGAAGTAGTATGGCATAAACATGGAAGTACTGCGATCGGCGATCATTCCGACTATTCCGCCGGCTTCCATCTTCATTACCTCAAAACCCTTGTAGCACTCGTCAACGAATTCCGCCCAATGACTGGTCTCTATGACGACTTCTGCAGGGATAGATCCCACACCGGCCTTGCGGACCCTGTACTCATAGCATCTCTCGTCCCATTCGTGGTTTGCAATCTCGCTCGAGACCTTCTTCCCGCCCGCTTCTTCAACGAATGAGTCTACGATCGATTCCTCGAGAGCGACGAATTCCGGCGCACCCTGGAATGTCACAAGGAATAGATTGTTCACATCCGGTGCATGGAGGCCCGCTCTTCTCTGGTTCTCAAAGTGATAGGAATCCGACCATGCGATGTGGAGGGGTTTCACGCTGGGATGACTGACGATCTTGTTTATCGGTCCAGCCATATCCTTTATGTTCTGGAAGTCGTACGCCACCGGCTTGATTACACCGATCGGATAGACCCTGAGTGTGACTGTTCCGATGATACCGAGCGTACCCTCGGCACCTCCGAAGAGCTGATTGAGGTTGTATCCGGACATGTTGTTGCCGACTTTGTCGAACCCTGAAACAACGACTGTCCCATCTGAAAGAACGACCTCCATGTTGAGCACGTTGTCCCTTCCACTCCCATATTTGTACCCTCCAGGACCGACACCGCTGGTGGACACCCAGCCTCCAAGTGTCGCAGACGGGAAACTCGATGGATATGAACCGACAAGGAGTCCTTCCTTCTCGCATGCTTCGATGACGTTCTTCCACGTGCAGCCGGCATCGGCCTTCACGCACATGTTGACCTTGTCGACGAAGTGTATCTTCCTCATCTTCGCGGACATATCCAAAAGGATCCCACCCGCGGTAGGCATCGATCCTCCGAGACCCCATGTCGAAGCCCCTCTCGGAGTAACCGCAACGCCGCTCTTGTATGCGACCATGGCGATCTGCGAAAGCTGTTCGACTGTTGACGGCCTGACGACAACATCAGGGAAATTATTGAACGCAAGACCTGCCTCCTTCGGGAGTGGTGCAAGGTCATGTCCGTACAGCATTCTGTCCATTTCGCTCGTGTTGACGTTTTCTTTGCCGACGATTGCTTCGAGTTTCGCAATAATCTCCGGCGTTACTTTTCGTGATAGGTTCTCTGCCCCGTTCGATTTCATTTGACAATCCTCCACCCTTATTCCCTAAGCGCGGCTTACTTACACGTGTAAATAGGATAATGCTTAATAAGACTTCGGTCAGAAAAAAGTCGCGGTGACGACACCATCATTTTACGGGACCCGATTTGGTATACCTTACGAGTCCAGCAGACGCTATGAATCTCCGTTTCGACGACGTATCGACCATGAACAGATGTGTCTCACACCGACAGTCAGAGCATCCGAATCCTTTCAACATCGGCATACATCCCGCCTTACCCGCCATCGATGACAGCATGCATTCCTGCACATAGTCGGGAAATGATTCATAGACCTCCATCCTGTCCGCAACGACCGTGAGCCTGTCTATGTGCCAATGCATGCTTTTACTCTTTGAAAGATGCCTCTCTATCCTTTGATCCAACCCGCCCATGGCACTCCCTATGTAACAGTACTCTCCGGATTTGAGGACAACGGGCCCCAGTGAACCTATGTTGACGCCTACGTCCTCGTCGAATGACATGAAAACGGCATATGTGCCTTTACGGATCATTGTTCCGTGCCGTTAAGTCTGTCCATATCCTCTACCTCGGACCGTGTCTTTATGCGGATTAACGTGCTGCCGTCATTGATCTTGGATTCGGTTATCCTTGCTATATCCGTCAGTTTGCGCCCGTATATCTCCAGCGTGTTGAAGTAATCGATGTTCTCGCCCAAGGGTATCTTGACCCTCAGACCATCCATGTGAAGGACAATCGGCGCCGGTCTTAGACTCATGTTGACTGGCTCATACTCTTCCAGAAGCTTCTTAAGCTCCGCTGGATGAACGAACAACGGATCCTCCTCCAGTATCTTCCTCTTGCTCCTGAGGACCTCATCGACCTTATCGGCTATCTCTTCTAGCTTCTTTCTTTCCTCTGTCGTCCGCATCCTTTCCGCTTTGCGGCCCACACCGGGAATTATGGCTTCACAGTCTCCATCTAAACCCTCGGGCATCGGACCGGTGACAAGGATCATAGGTATGCCGATGTCCTTGAACAGATCCCTCTTTGCCTCGATACATTGCTTGAAATTGCCCAGCATCAGGATCGCGGCGTCGTATTCCTCGATTATATCCATTTCCGTCTTAGATATCTGGGATGTGGCCTTGCCTCTGCCTCGGGCCAGACCCATCACGACGGATATCGACCCGTACTGTCTCAGCTGCTCTGCTATGTCACATATCGGATGGGGCATGTGATGTCTTCCGAGCGTACAGCCGACGACAGCGATCTCAGTTCCGGCCAAGGGAACGCTTTTCACCTCGCCTCCGATGGATTTGCACAGTACCTCCATCGCCGGTTTATCCTCCCCTGGTATGGACATGGTGACAGTGAGCATCTGTGAACTCCTGGTACTTTGGAGTACGACCCCGCCGACATCTTCTATCATCTCGTAGAGTTCGGCGGAACGGTATACTCCACCATCATACATCATGACCTCGAACATCAGACTGCCCCCTTCATACTGTCATGGACACGCTGTGCTTCCTCTTTCATCTCGGGTTTAACTATCTCTTCTGTGGCCAGAATGGTTATGACGCTGCCCTCGGATATGTTATGTCTGGCTTTGATACCTTCAGGCAATACCCTCCAAAGCGCACCGATCACTTCCTTCTTCGTCTCTTCACCGGTATCGACGACCATTTCGGATACCTCCTTTTCGTCACCGCCGTGGACCAGGATATCAAATCTTGTCTGCTGATCCACATTCGCCCTTCCATATCTTTTCCACAGCAGGGAGAGTATCTGTGGTGCGTATCTCTCATCGGAGATCGACATATGGAGTTCCGATCCTTCAGACCTGAAATCCGCCGCATCCGCAATCGTCTTTATACCTGGCTCATTGACAAGTTTCAATGAGAATATGAACATCGGTATCTCGGGTTCAAGCACAAGTTTGACCTTCTCTATTATCTGTGCCTTGCCCACATCGTTCATTATGGTATCGAGCAAAGTCCTGTAGGCCTCATTACCGTACTCATCTGTGCCAGTTACCTCTATTTCCATATCTTTTACCTCAGAGGAATCCGGAACTAAGAAGCGCTCCTCCAACTGCCCCGATATATTGCGAATTCGGAGGAACGATCGGTTTGCTACCGAGGACCTCTCCTATCGCTTTGACCAATCCTGATATCAGGGATGTTCCGCCAACTTGAATGATCGGCATCCTCACATCGATCTCCTGAAGCTGCTGTTCGTAGACTTGCTCGGCGACAGAATGACATGCCGCTGCCGCCACATCTTCGAATGACTTGCCCGCACCTAAAGACGTCACAAGGTCCTGGATACCGAAGATGGAACAATACGAGTTCATCTTTGCATTTCTCCAATCTCCTTTTTCGGCCAGGGCACCCAACTCGGTGACCTCTATCTTCAACCTCTTGGCCGTCATTTCAAGAAAACGTCCAGAGGCACCTGCACAGACACCACCCATAGTGAAATTATCCGGAACGCCGTCACGGACCGTTATCGCCTTATTGTCCATTCCACCGATGTCGATTATCGTGGCTTCTCCGCGCTGCCTGTTGGCGAGCCAGACCGCTCCTTTGGAATTTGTCGTAAGTTCTTCCTGAACAAGTTTGGCACCGTAGTGCTCCCCTATAGTGAAACGTCCGTATCCGGTAGTGCCTATGGCTTCAATATCATTGAATTTGACACCCGCCTCCTTCATTGCCTCTTCAAGTACACTCTGTGCAGTCAGGACCACGTCCCCTGTGGGCGTCCACGCTTTTCCGATTATGACGTTGTCCTTCATTATCAACGCTTTTGTCGTGGATGAACCCGAATCTATACCTGCCGTCAGACCCGTCTGCCTTTCTCTTGCCAAGAGCTCTTTTCTCGTCACCACGGTGACGAGCGCCTCCATCCTTGTGAGAAGCTGCGGCGCCTTCATCCTCTCAGTGAACGAATATGTGACAACAGGGAGCCTCGTGTGCTCCTGTATGTACCTTCTCAGCTCGTTTCTTACCAATGCACCCTCGGCACATCTGAAACAGGTGGTTATGAAGACCGCATCCGCGTCATACTTCTTGTCCGCCAACTGAACCGCCCTAGCGATCATCAGCTTTAGCTGCGAAGAATGCGGATTGAACCCGAACCTTTCCACGGCCTCGGCTATATCCGCCGCGGACACATCCGGATAGACTACTTTCGCACCGACGCTGCGTGCTGCCTTCTCTATCTCGTACTGGACACCGCTGTATTCCGTACCGCATGACAACTGAGCTATCTTGATCATTTAAGACCCTCCAGGAATTCCTTTGCCTTTGCAACGAAAAGCTTCCCGCCTTCCTCGTCCTCCGGGTATGTTACGTGGAGTGTAGGAATTTTGCGTCTTTTGATAAGATATTTCACCATCATGTTTGAACGCTCACAACCGACACATCCGAACGCAAAAGGTGCATCATCCATGATTATGGCCGCATCGGCGGAATCGATCAGGGGTCCCCATACTGCCATCCTCCCCCTTATCCCAGATGGGACCTCTATCCCGGCATACTTCAGACCCTTGACGACGTCGTCTAGAGTGACGTTCATCGGCGGCATATCTATCTCCATATTGTCGATCCTCTCCTGGATCGCAGCCATGGTGCTGAGCGGCTCATGGCCGAACCTTTCCACTATGTCGTACAGTATCAGACTGTTCGGAGGATCTATGAATACCTTCATCAGCTCACCTCGCATATTTTCTTGAATTTATCGATCGAAAGTTGTTCCCTGACCGGAACCTCTTTGGCCTGTTCGCCTCTGTCCATGGCATCCAATCCTGCATTCACCACGGCGAGCGTCTTCCATTCTGATTCCAGTTGTGCGAATCCGGGCCTCGTCCCGTGATGTGCACGGCACCTCCTCGGATCTCCGCACGGATATGCCCTGACCTTGGAGAATATTCCATTGTTGTCCAATTTCCTTATCTCGTCACGGATCTCATGCACCTCCGCTTTTGGACCCTCGACAAGACATCCGTAACAGGTCTCTTTGACAGTGACCTCCTTACCCATCGACTGCACGGCCCTCGCCAATTGATTGGGTGTGATCATGGATGCCGGCGAGATCATCAGTAGTCTTGTCTCTCTCTCCTCGCTCATAATTTCCTCTCCGTAATGTATACGATATCGTCTTCCTTGAGATCCTTCATGAACCTATCCAGATCATCGTCGAACCTTCCAAAGATGTTTGTTGCGTATCCCTCTTCACCGGTAGGGCCGTATTCCTTGCTGTCGGTCAGCCTGATCCCGATCAATCCACGATAGGGCCTTACCTGGTTGGTGACCCCGAGATCACCGCGCCTGCACCTTTTGAACGGATCGTGGGGATATAGAACCTGCCCTCTGACATCGTCCCCTTCAAATGTTATCATCGGCATATCCTCGAATGTGAAATGAACCTTCATGGAACCGATCGACTTGTGGCTGAGACCTGTGACTTTTTCGAAATAACGTACCGTTTCAGGGGCTTTCTTTCTGTCCAATGCGACTTTGAATATACCTTCCTTGGGAACGCCCAACGTCTCTACCTCTTTATCTCTCAAGGCTATGATCGTCAGTTCCGGCGTCTGCTCCGCTATTATCGCATCATCTGATGTGTCCCCCGTTCTTCTCTGTTTCACACCGGCAGCCGCAAGGAAGACCTCCCCTTCCTTCTGCGTCATTCCGACAGACAGCAGCCGCTGGGGTGACGTAAGAACGCTGAGATTGTCACCCGCCTTCGCGACCGAGGCTATCTCCATTCCGTTCAATATACGGCCGACATCGTTATGGGCGATGATCATCTGCCTTCTGTCCCTGTAGAAGAACACACGTCCCAATCCCTCCCCTGAATTTCTGACGGTCACTGAACCTCTGTTCCTGACCGCATGCGGTTCGTCCGGAATGGCCACATCCTTGTCGTCGGAACATGCTGCATAGCTTCCCGTCGCATCGGATATCCTCATAAATCCCTTGCTTGCCAAGATGAGAACATGCTCGGAAGATTCCGGCGCATGCTCGTTCAACTCTATCAACACATGGGTGTCGATCCTGTAACCCTCTTCCAGTCTGTATTTGAGATCCGATGTGACTATGACGTTATCCGTACTCGTTTCCGACGTCACTGGCCTTATCCCTGTTATCTGGTCGCCCTCCTTCAGGACATCTAATATGTGCCTTCCCTTGGTTATGCGGCCTATGTTACCTATCTTAGCACCGTATGACCTCTTGTGATCTTCCTTTGCGATCATGATGTATGTTGTGTTGTTATCGAATCCGCCCAACGAGAAGAAGCAATCATAACGTTTGTACGTGCGAACCTCTCTGTCGACTGGGATGTCTGTAACGAAAGAACCGAAGGCAGCGATATCATGGGTTACCCACCTGGCCGTGATCCCTTCTATTTCCCTCATGGATGTTTTCCAGATCTCGGCGGCTTTAGCATCCTCCAGATGTATGACTAATGATCCCAAAGACGTAATTATCTCGAAGTCGTTGGACTCCATGGTCGTCTTCTCGGTCGACAGATGTACCGAGATCAGCGTATCTTTGACATAGTGCTCACCTTTGACGGCATCTTTCAAGGTGGCCTTCTCCCCGAGTATCTTTTCGCTGCCGTTAACAATGACCTTCATTGCTGTTCACCTTTTTCCGAAGAATCCGGAAGCGTTCTCAACACCTTTGATACGATCTCATCCAATTTATCCTGCGGACAGGAGACACCTCGTATTACACCGTTGACTATCTCCTCTATGCTGCCCTTTGTGTTGATGTCCTTGTCCTGTGGCATTACCAACCTAGTCTTCACTCCGATAGCTGCAAAATCCTCGAAATCGACCGGACATTGCGATACTATCACCGCAGGGATGTTCACATTCCTCAGTATCAGCCTTGCCTTCCAGATTATATGACTGCGAACGTTTCCAAGATGGACCAGCGCAACCTTGAACTGCTGGATCCTCTCGACTTCCAGAGGATCAAGACCGAAGCACTGTGCATGCGATACATCCTCCGCATCAGCTGGAACACCTCCTCCCGCATTCACGACAAGAACAGAGGTATCGATACCTTCTTCCCTCAGTGCATATGTGATCTCACACACCGGTTTGGTTATGTGCCTTTTTCCTGGCCCCATGGCTATGGCGACCACATCCCTTCCGCTGTCGGAGATTGTTGCCCTCTGAGCAAGCCCGCCGCCCATGCCCATTCCCATGGATTCACGGCATTCGACAAAACTCAGATACCTGCCGATCTTCTGTTTCACGCTCACTCACCATTTTCAGTGGCATGCTTCTTCTCGATGTTGTCAAAGTTGGAAACGATCTCTTCCGGTCTTCCTATTGTCACTATCTTACCGCCTTCCATCAAAACTGCACGGTCGCAGCAGTTGACTATGAAGTCCATATCGTGACTCACGACTATGAATGTTTCTCCGAGGTCCTTCCTCGCTTTGAGAACTGCCTTTGCGACCGTGACCTTCGTTATCGGGTCCATGGTCCCTGTCGGCTCGTCCAGTATAACGATACGCGGTTCCTTAATCAACACCTGTGCGAATGCGATCCTTTGACACTCTCCTACAGAAAGTGAATCCGGATACGAGAATAGTACCTTCTCTACATCGTCATCTGAAAATCCTACACTTAGCAGAACCTGAACGGCTTTGACCCTGGCAAGTTCCGCGGGCATCTTCATCCCTATGCACGCAGTCAGATTCCTCAGAACCGTATCGAACGGGTACAGCGTATACTCCTGATGGAGGAAGCCTATGTAGGGCGTTGCTCTTCCCTTGCCCATAAATCCGGACTCGGACATGTCGATCCAATCCTCTCCGATCTTGATTTTCACACTGCCGGATGTCGCAGGCGTCATCCCGGCGATCATACGTGATGTCGTGGTCTTTCCTGCACCCGAGAGACCCACTAGTGCAAAGACCTCGTTCTCCTTTATATCGAACGATACGCCGTCCACAGCCTTGACAACCCCTCTCACAACAGAGAAGTAGTGTTTCTTCGCATTATCGACGACTATGAAAGGTTCGCCGAGTTCCGTAGCCGCCTGTTTCTCGAAGTGGTAGTCCTCCATGAATTTGGACGTGACCTTCTTGGGATCGTCCTGGGCGATCACATTCCCCGCATCCAGCCATATAGCCTCATCCGCCATCCTGTCAATGGCTTCCGGCCAGTGGGATGCGAAAATCATGCACACGTTGTTTTCACGTACGTACTTCACCAATCTGTCATGTACTATCTCCGCGGTGTAGGGGTCCAGTGTACCTGTCGGTTCATCCGCAAGGAAGAACAGCGGATTCTTCGCCAGCTGTCTCGCCAAAACGACCCTCTGCTTCTCTCCGCCCGAGAGATCTCTGGCTATGTGTGTCGTTCTGTGCGTCATATTGACGAAAGACAGAAGTTCTATGGTTCTGTCTATCCTTTCCCTTTCAGAAACTTCGGTCCCTATTGCTTCAAGTATGTTCTCCATCACCGTAGCATCGCCAAACAATGCAAATGTTCTCTGGAGCATTATCGATATACGTCCCTTGAGCTCTTGCCGCAGCGGATCACGTTCCGGCAGCGCCCAGAAATCGATCCATATCGTTTCCGTTTCTCCACCGCATTTGGAACACGCCTCCCCTTCGAACGGAACGTCCAAATGACCGCATTTGCAACAACGGTTCACGTGATAGAGAACCTTTCCCTCGTCAGGTGCATATTCGACTGTTCCCCTGATCATATGAATAAGGACGCTCTTTCCCGCAGCACTCTTTCCGATGAGTCCCAATATCCTCCCGGTAGACAGCGTGGCAGTGACATTTTTGAGTACCGTCCTTCCTTCAAACTTCTTCGATACATTCTCTATTTTGAGCATATCGACTCTGTTACGGGCCATACGCCTGTTATCACATGTGGTTATAAAATAACATTGAAAATAAGC
>JBAYAO010000045.1:0-10839 GCA_041669745.1 Candidatus Methanomethylophilaceae archaeon
CACGGCAGGGCTGACCTACCCTGGTGCATTTGGCACCGCATCCGCCAACCGTTGCCGGTCCGAGACACAGTATCCCCTGGTCCATGAGACAGAGGTCCGGATCTACGTCAACCTCGTAAGGCTCGTTGATCTTCGTTATTCTCCTGTTCTCCTTATGCCTAGGGCATTCCTCGCAAAGGGTCTTGTCGGTTACTCCGATCATCGTTCCCTTCGGGGGCAGCGCAACGCCGTTGTACACGAATCCGACCAATGCATCGAGCAACTGGGATATGGACTCCTGTGTGGGCGGGCATCCGGGTATCGAATAATCCACATCGATGACCTGGTCCAGTGACTTCACCGTGTCGTAGAGTGTCGGCAGGGTGAGTGTCCCCTCGGGTGCCTTGTAGGACGTCTGAGGGATGACCGGTTCGTTCTTGTGACCGCACTGCTCCTGGAATGATGCCGTCGAGGGCGTCTTCGTGTAGACGTAATCGAGGATCTCCTTGTGATCGTTCACCAGATTCGCCAATGCTGGTATGCCGCCGAAGCAGGCGCACGAGCCGTAGGAGACCACGAGTACCGATTTCTGCCTGAGCAGTTTGACCATCGATTCGTTCTCCGTGTTCCTTATCGCACCGTTGATGATCGAAACGGTTATCTCCCCGTCCTTCATCGCTGCGATATCGTGTTCTTTTCCGTCCTGAGCGATCGGCCACATGACGATATCCGCCATATCGCCGATGTTCAGGACCTTCTCGTCCGCATCGAGGATCGATACGTCGCATCCGCCGCATGCGGCTGCCCAGTAGAGGGCGATCTTGATCTTACCGCCTTTCGGCGCACCGAGGTTGGGAACGTATCCATCTATGGGCCTGTTGGCAACGAATTCGTCGGCTGCCGCCGGTGCCGCCTTCTTGGCTGCAGGGGCCGTCTTCTTAGCTTCGGTGTCTGCTTTCTTGGACGCGGAATCCGCTTTGTGGTCCTTACATCCGCAGCCGCAGGCCTTCGCCGACTTCTTCTCTGCTCTCTTCGCTTTCATGTCACTAAAGAATCCCATTTTCATTCCTCCTTCTTCATGGGGGTCGGTCCGAGCGCCTTGATCGTATCAACGAACTCGACGATCGTCTTCTGGAACTTCTCTCCCTCAGATGCCGAAACCCACTCGAGTTTCAGTCTCTTGGGATCGAATCCGTACTGTTCGAGGACCATTCTCAGGAGTGCGATCCTCCTTCTTGCCCTGTAGTTGCCTCCGATATAGTGGCAGTCACCAGGATGGCAACCGAGTATGACCACTCCGTCGGCTCCTTTGGAGAATGCTCTCAGAACGTGCTCCGGATCTATCCTCGCCGTGCACATCGTCCTGATGATACGGAAGTTCGTGGGCATCTGAAGTCTTGCCACACCGGCACCGTCGGCACCCGCGTATGAGCACCAGTTGCAGCAGAACGCTACAATTCTAGGTTCGAAATCTGCCATTGTAATCACTCCCCTCCAACCGGATAGTCCAGACAGGCATCTATCTCGGCCTGGATCTGAACGTTCTTGAATCCTTTCTGCTCCATTGCTCCTGACGGGCATGCCGCTACACAGCAACCGCATCCTTTGCAAAGACCTGGATTGACGACGCTCTTCCTCTTCCCGGGCTCCGTCTCCACTATGGTTATGGCCTTGTACTCGCAACAGCCTTCGCAGACTCCGCAACCGTCACAGTAGTTCTCGTTGACAGAGGCTACGATACCTTCGGATGTCAGGAACGGCTTGGATATTATGGTCAATGCCCTTGACGCGGCTCCGGATGCCTGTGCGATGCTCTCATCCATGAATTTCGGCCAATGTGCGAGACCCGCGACGAACACTCCCTCTGTCGCAAAGTCGACAGGCCTGAGTTTCTGGTGAGCCTCGAAATAGAAGCCGTCCTTGCTGATCGGGACCTTGAGCATCTTTGCGACCTCTTCCTTCTCCTCACGGTCGGGCGTTATGCCGTTGCTGAGAACGACACAATCGACGGGTATCTCAACTTCCGCACCGAGGATGACGTCCTTCGCCTTCACCTTGCTGCCATCATATTCCGGCAGCGGATCGGCTTCGTCATACCTGACGAATCTGACTCCGACCTCTGACGCTCTCCTGTAGAGCTCCTCGCGGAATCCGTACGTCCTGATGTCCTTGTGCAGGACCGTGACGTTCGCTGTCGGATCAGCCATCTTTATCCTGATGGCGTTCCTGAGCGCAGACGCACAGCAGACACGCGAGCAGTACTTCACCGACTCGTTCCTCGAGCCTACGCATTGAATGAATGCAACGTTCTTCGCACTGAATTTTCCATCTGCGACTGCCTGCTCCACTTCTACATTAGTCATGACCTTCTTGTCTTTCCCGTAGTTGTACTCGGTCGGCTTGTAGGGTGATGCTCCTGTCGCCAGGATTACCGCACCGACAGGGAACTCGCTGCCGTCGTTGAGCTGAAGTTTGAAATTCCCGACGAATCCGGGGATGTCCTTCACTTCTGAGTTCAGATGAACGGTGATGAGCTTGTTGGATTCGACCTTCGCGATCGTATTCTTAACGAACGCGCCGGTGTCCACTCCATCCTCGTTGTGTCTGAAGTTGAGTGCGTTCCCGCCGAGCTGCGCCGCCCTCTCCACCAGATGCACCGGGAATCCCTGTGCTGCGATATCCAAGGCTGTGGTCATACCGGTGATGCCTCCACCGATCACGGCCGCCGCATTCGTCACTGGGATCTTCGTTCCCTCAAGAGGTTCGAGGAGGACCGCTTTCGCAACAGCCATCCTGACAAGGTCCTTCGCTTTTGCGGTCGCCTTCTCAGGCTCGTGCATATGAATCCATGAACACTGGTCACGGATGTTCGCCATGTTGAACAGATACTGGTTGAGTCCACCTTCTTTGCACGCCGCCCTGAATAAGGGTTCGTGCGTCCTCGGTGTACACGATGCCACCACTACGCGGTTGAGATCGTGCTCCGTGATCGCTGCCGCGATGGCTTTGAGCGTGTCCTGCGCACATGCGTACATGGTCTTCGTCGCGTAGACGACTCCGGGGAGCGTCTTCGCGTATTCCGCGACCGAGGGAACATCGACCGTTGCGCCGATGTTTATACCGCATTCGCAGACCCATACTCCTATCCTGGGCTCTTTGCCGATGACGTCCTTCTCTGCCGGATATTCCTTTGGTGCACACGGCTCGAAGTTGGCATCCACGATGTACCTGCCCGCTTTGGCGGATGCTCCGCTTGATTCGGCGACGGTCGTCGGGATATCCTTCGGTGCAGCGAATGCACCGGAGACGAAGATGCCCTCTCTCGATGTCTCCAACGGCTCGAACACCGTCGTCTGACAGAATCCGTACTCGTTGAGTTTGACACCGAGGATCTCCGAAAGCTCCTCTCCGCCGACTGGCGGAACCAATCCGATGGACAATACGACCAGATCGAAGGCATCCGATTTCGGATTACCGTCAGCATCGACGTGATTGACGATGATCTGCTTTGTGACCGGGTCCTCCTCCAGGTTCGAAACGCGTGAGGACCTGTGCAGATTGATCTTGTATTCGTTCTCGGCCCTTTGGACGTAGGCCTCGAACTCCTTACCGTATGATCTGATATCCATGAAGAATATATCCTCCTGAACGTCGGAGTGCTCCTTCGTGATGATCGCCTGTTTGGTCGCGTACATGCAACAGACTGAAGAGCAGTACTTCTTCCAGTCCTTCTTCTCGGATCTGGATCCGCAGCACTGGACGAACGCGATCTTCTTGGGTGCCTCACCGTTCGAGGGGCATTTGATATGACCATGGTCAGGACCAGACGCGCACATCATCCTCTCGAATTCCATGGCAGTAACGACATTTGCGTACCTGCCGTATCCGTATTCGGTAGCATACTTGGCGTCCCATATCTGGAATCCGGCGGCCGCAATGATCGAACCGACCTCGAGAACCTCCTCCGATCCCTGATCCTTGTAATTTATCGCTCCCTTCTTACAGGTCGTCTCGCAGATACCGCACTTGTCTTTGGTAAGCTTGCGGCAGAAGTTGGGGTCTATGAGCGCAACCCTCGGCACAGCCTGTGCATGTGGTATGTATATCGCTTTTCTCGTCGTGAGTCCGAACTCGAACTCATCGGTAATGTTCTTCGTAGGGCATTTCGCGATACAGTCACCGCAACCGGTACACTCCTTTGGATTGACGTACCTGGGTTTCGTCTTGACCGTGACCTTGAAATCTCCTGCTTTCCCATCGACCTTCGTGACCTCTGAATAGGTCATTACGGTAATGTTGGGGTGACCCGCACAATCTGCCATCTTTGGCGAGAGGATACAGGCAGAACAGTCGTTCGTTGGAAAAGTCTTGTCCAGACGGGACATTTTTCCGCCGATGGTGGGATCTCTCTCCACCAGGTAGACGTGAATGTCCCTGTCTGCAAGATCCAACGAAGCCTGGATGCCTGCAATTCCTCCACCGATAACCAATGCTGATTTTGTCAAATCTTTGCCTCCGTTGTCTTATATAGTGTTTGGAACTAGGGAGGGGAGATACGATGGTATATTTTAACCATTTCTACGTAATGTTATTAAATAGTTAGAGCCGTATTGTATAGAATAAAATATTTCCGGACAAGTTTAACTTCCAACGATTTTTAGTATTACCTAAAAAACATATAGCCAGACACTATAAAAACGAATATCGTAGAGTATTACCTATATTGATAATGCTACATCAATACTAGTCATTTTTAGAAAAATACATCCGATAAAACGAAATATATTTTGGACGTTTTAAGCGACGTTAAATCGATAATCGCAATAATTTTAATTACAACCTCGACGATGTTCGGTTAGATGAACATCGAAATGACGTATATACTGGCACTTATCGGCGTCATAGCGGTGACCCTCTCACTTTATGCTATCATGGTGATGAGGAGACAGGACTTTGACCTTCGGAATCTTCATGACGAAAGGATTGTCGGCGTAAAATCTACTTATTTTTTGGACACGGCTAGGAACGAGAGACAGTGTGAGATCTGCTTCGGAAATGTCGACGATGAATCGGTTTTGGAATGTTCCTGCGGTCGGATTTTCCACATATCCTGCGCAAAGCTGACGAGGGAATGCCCCTATTGTAAAACCCCCTACAGCGAGATGCGGGACGATACTGCGGCGATAGCGAAGTGCCCCTCATGCGGAAAATTGATTATCGACAATGTATGCACGTGCGGTACGGTGCTCCCGAACAGGGACGATTCGTTCAAATGCGTCTGCGGTTCCCGCATAAGCACCTCGGAGACGGAATGCCCCTCATGCGGTGCTGAATACCGTTCGGAAGTGGGCGTTCCTGGAAAAACGGTTTAAACATCACCGCGTATCATGTTGCATGGTCGTGAAGGAGAAGAGAGGCAGGAGAAGGTACATTGCTTTCAATCTGAATGATGCTTTCAGCAAAGAGACACTGATCGCGAAACTCCGCTCCCTCACATCGCCGAACGATCCGCCCTATGTCGTCCAATGCTCTGCCGGTTGGGCGATAGTGCGATGTTCCCCGGTCAGGACGGACGATGTCCTGGCGCTCTTGAGGAGAGCCGACCCGACGTCGTCGTCACTGTGCACTTCTGGTACCCTGAGGACGCTTCGCGAGAAATACCCCGAACTTAAGAGGACACGTCCTCGCGCACGTGGGAAAGCGTGACGTAAACCCATATATACTGCCTTTCTATAACAGAGTCCGAGAGAGACAAGGAGCTAACTAATTATGCAACCAGGACAAATGGCATATGACAGGGGGATAACGGTCTTTTCCCCTGACGGAAGACTTTTTCAGGTGGAATACGCACGCGAAGCTGTGAAGAAAGGGACCACGACCATCGGATTGAAATTCAAGGACGGTGTAATACTCATCGTGGACAAACGCGTCTCCAGCAGACTCGTGGAACCCAGGTCCATCGAGAAAATATACACCATTGATGAGTTCATCGGATGCGCAACGTCTGGTCTCGTCGCCGACGCAAGGATACTTGTCGATCAGGCAAGGAAGGATGCACAGGTCCACAAGGTCACATACGGCGAGAATATCACCGTCGAGGCACTTGTGAAGAAGATCTGCGATTTCAAACAGAACTACACTCAGTACGGTGGAGTACGTCCGTTCGGTACGGCCCTCCTCATGGCAGGGGTGGATGATCTCGGCTGTCATCTTTTCGAGACGGACCCGTCCGGAGCGCTTGTGGCTTACAAGGCAGGAAGCATCGGTGCCGGTCGTCCGGTCGTCATGGATACGTTCGAGAAGGAATTCAAGGACAACATGACCTACAAGGATGCCATGGCCCTCGGACTGAAGGCACTTTCCGCTGCAATAGAGGACAAGGTGACTGTGGAGACCGTCGAAGTCGGTGTCGTGGAGAAGGACAGGGCCTTCAGAAGACTTGACGACAAAGAACTGGCCGGTTTCATCGAGAAACTTTGAAGGCTGTGATTCCGTGGTAAACCTTGAAGATGCCATCGTCGCGCGCCTGGAGACGCACGGTGAAACCTTTGAGATCCTTCTGGACCCGGTAGTGATGAATTTCATCAAGAACGGCAAAGAGGTGAATCTGGAAGAATACATGGCCGTGAACGACATCTTCAACAATGCCAGAAAAGGAACCAGGCCGACCGAGGAAAAGGTAAAAGAAGCGTTCGGCACGGAAGATATCACGGAGATAGCGGCCAAGATAATCGCGAAAGGCGAAGTTCAGATCACCGCCGAGCAACGCAAAGAGATGCTCGAGGCGAAAAGGCATAAGATAGTGACCTACATCGCCGCGAACGCCATCAATCCACAGACCAGATTGCCGCATCCCCCGACAAGGATAGAACTTGCCCTGGAGGAAACGAAATTCCGTGTGGACCCTTTCAAATCCGTCGAGAAACAGGTTGAAGAGGCGATGCATCTGCTTAGACCGATATTGCCCATAAAATTCGAGAAGAGCAGGGTCGCAATAAAACTCAAAGGCGACGACTATGGTAGATGCTTCGACGAATTGGCCCATTTCGGAGTCGTGGAGAGGGAAGAGTGGCAGGCCGACGGTTCTTGGGTCGGGATTATGGAGATCCCCGCAGGTCTCATCACGGAACTTACGAACAGACTCAAGGACAAGACTAAGGGTTCGGCCAACGTCAAACTGGTTTCCTGAGCGCATAAATATAACATTCGAGAAGTGATAAAATGGAAAAAAGAAACGTCAAACCCTCTCGCGAGGTTGTCGTGCCCGGTGATCTGCTGGATGACAGCGGTAACAGGCCGGGCGAGAACACCTACGTAAGGGACGGCAAGACATACGCCTCCGTTCTGGGAGTGAAAAATGTGAATTCCAACGGAATCAGCGTCATCCCCCTGGGCGGGCAGTACATGCCTGTAGCAGGAGACACCGTCATCGGTGTGATCAACGATATAGGCTCCTCCAACTGGATGGTCGATATCTGTGCACCTTATCCCGCACCCCTCCACGTCAATGAGGTACCCTGGAGGGTTGAATTCGGAGATACGGCAAGATATCTCAACATCGGAAACGTGGTGATGTTGAAGGTTTTGATGGTCGACGAGAGCAAGAAGATACAAGTGACCATGAATGACTCCGGACTCAGAAGATTGGAGGGCGGTCAAATAGTCGAGATCCCCTATGCGAAGGTCTCCAGAGTCATCGGAAAGAGCGGTTCGATGATACAGATGATCAAGAACATGACCGACTGCCGCATATTCGTAGGACAGAACGGACGGATCTGGATCGACGGCGACGACGAAAGAGCGACCGTAGCTGTGCAGGCCATAGAGATGATAGAGGCGAATGCACAGTCAAGCAACCTCACAGAAAAAGTGAAGGCATTTTTGGAGAAGAATCTCCCTGACTCCAATGAGGAGGAGTGAACATGAGCGGACATACTGACATGGTTTTAGTTGATAAGAAAGGCATCAGGATCGACGGCAGAACTGCTGATGAACACAGAGCCTTTAAGATAGAAGCCGGCGTCCTCAACAACGCGGACGGTTCGGCATACGTAGAGATCGGAAAGAACAAGGTCCTTGCAGCGGTGTACGGACCCCGGGAGTGTCATCCTAGACACCTCCAGAACCCCTCCAAGGCAATAATTCAATGCAAGTACAACATGGAGGCGTTCTCGGTCAGCGACCGTAAGAGACCGGGCCCGGACAGAAGGTCCATCGAGATCTCCAAGATCACGGCCGAGGCCCTCGAGAGTGTGGTCCTTACCGAGCTGTATCCCCGTGCATCGATCGACGTTTACATCGAGATCCTCCAGGCGAATGCCGGGACCAGATGCGCAGGTCTTACCGCAGCATCTGTCGCACTCGCAGATGCAGGAATTCCGATGAGGGACATAATCCCGGCATGTGCGGCCGGAAAGGCCGACGGGAAGGTCCTGCTCGATCTCAACAAAGAAGAGGACAATTTCGGAGACGCGGATGTGCCTATCGCGATCATCCCGTCGACAGACGAGATCGTCCTCCTCCAGATGGACGGCAACATGACCAGGAGAGAGTTCGACAAGGCCATCAAGATGGCCATGGGTGCGTGTCATGAACTGTATGATGTTCAGAAGGATGCACTTAAGAGACGTTATTCCGTCGACTGCAAGGAGGCTGAACCAGATGAGCAATGAGGTAATTTCGGAGATCAGGCGCGACCACATAATCAACTTGCTGGGTGAGGGGAAAAGGACCGACGGTCGCAAACTTGACGATTTCAGGAACATCGAATTCGAGACCAACTGCATCGAATCCGCGGACGGATCTGCAAGGGTGAAGGTCGGAAAGACAGAGATAATAGCGGGTGTCAAGATAGTTCCCGGCACGCCGTTCCCGGATACCCCCAATCAGGGTGTCCTGACGACCGGCGCGGAGCTCATTCCCATGGCACATCCCTCTTTCGAGGCGGGTCCGCCTACAGAGGACTCCATCGAACTTGCGCGCGTGGTGGACCGCGGAATCCGCGAATCCAAGATGGTCGACGTGGAGAAACTCTGCATCACCGAGGGCGAAAAGGTATGGATGTGCTTCATCGACATGTACGCCCTGGACTACGATGGGAATCTGTTCGATGCTGCGAATCTCGCAGCCGTACTCGCATTGAAGACGGCGGTCATCCCCGCGGAGCAGTATGGAGAAGGGAAGAACAAACCGCTTCCCGTCACGTGCATGCCCATATCCGTGACGTCGTACAAGATAGGAAATACTTTAATACTTGACCCAAATTTCGACGAGGAACACATCTCCTGCGCACGCCTTACGGTCACGACAGACAACAAAGGCAACTTCAGGGCGATGCAGAAAGGCGGAAAAGGCTCGTTCACACTTGATGAGCTCAATCTGTGCCTCGATGCCTCGGTCGCGAAAGGCAAGGAAATCAGAAAGATCATTGGGTGATACAGATGTCAAAAAGAACTAACAAGGCCGGAACCGCCGGAAAATTCGGTGCAAGATACGGTGTGGTCATTCGTAACAGAGTGAAGACCATAGAGGCCGAACAGACGAAAAGCCATGAGTGCCCGGTATGTCATCACAGCTCCGTGAAGAGAGTGAGCTCGGGTATCTGGAACTGCAACCACTGCGGTGCGAAATACGCAGCAGGCGCATATTCGCCGTTGGCGAAGAAGGAAATCTCGCAGGTATCAGAACAGTGAGCCTGTAACATGAGGTGAGAAGATTGTACAGATGCGGAAAATGCAATGAACCGATCAGGAACGTCAACGCTTTGGGTCTCCAATGTGAGAAATGCGGAAGCAAGATATTCTACAAGGAGAGACCGAATGTGAAGAAGGTACTGAGGTCCGACTGAGTACGATCATGTTGAATGCGGTCCTCAGAATAGATTCGACCGATGCGAAGACCATCCTGTCCTCGCTTCAACCGGAGGCCGGGAGAGAACTTCCGCGTACACAGGTGTCTGTGTACGGCTCCGGGGATTCCGTCACGCTCGAAGTGAGAGCGACGGACACATCGGCCATGAGGGCTGCATTGAACTCATACCTTGGTTGCATAAAGATCACCGAAGACATCAGCAGGATAACGTGAGAACATGAACAATATAAGCCCGCAGTTACAGAACCAGATCGCACAGTTCCAACAGGTCCAGCAGCAGCTCCAGGCCACCAGCAGCCAGAAACTCCAGATGGAGGCCCAGAGGAAGGAGATGGAAAGGACCCTCGCAGAACTTGAGAAGGCATCCGGCGACATATACCGGAATGTCGGTTCCCTGATGATCAAGGTCGAGGACAAGACCGCGGTCAGAACAGAGATCACGGATGCCATGGAGACGATGGAAGTAAGGATCAAATCCATGGACCGCCAGGAGAAGAGTCTCCGCGATAAATTCGAATCGCTTCAGGAATCCATCAACAAAGAGATGGGACAGAAGTAAAACATCTTCCTGACATTTTGATTACCATATTGGGTTTTACAGGCAGTTATGTAAAGTTTTAATAACATTATGTACATGACTGCATACCTGATAATATGAGGTATTGGAACGCTCTGAGATATTTCGCAATAATCTTTACTGCCGCATCAGTGGCGACGGCGATGGCAATCGGGAACGTATACCTCGCAATATTGGGTTTCGTCATCGGAGAGTCCCTGGCCATATACGCGCAGCATCTTGCGCGTAAGAATGGTGAGATATTGGGGGACGAGATGTCCGTCCAGATCAGCGGCAGGTCTGCTATGACTGCATATGTTGTATCGATAGTTCTGTTCAGTTGGGTCGGTGTGATCCTCGTAATACTGAACGATCAGATTTCATATTGGGCCGAAACGGCAGGATTCACCATGCTACTGTTCACTCTGATGATG
>JBAYAO010000046.1:0-10489 GCA_041669745.1 Candidatus Methanomethylophilaceae archaeon
ACTCGGTACACCTGCTCAAAAAGTAACATTGGACGGAAATTTTACGAATATCGTAGACCCTGCCAAGCTCAAAAAATACCGTCAGGAACTTGAAAAAGATGAGGACATCGGAACTCAATGATCAAGAGTTGGAGATACTCTATCTAACATATCATCCCGTAGAATGGGCGGAGTTGCTCATAGAACCAACCTCGGAAATAAAGTTGGATGCCTGGCAGAGAGACCTGCTGAACGATAAGTCGAGACGCATACTGTTGAACTGTCACCGACAATCGGGAAAGTCTACATTGGTCGCTATAAAGGCATTGCATAGAGCATTGTTCTGGGATGACCAATTGATAATATTGGTGTCCCCGGTACTTGAACAATCATCTGAACTCTTGCTCAAGATCAAGAAATATATTCAAAACATCCCACAATATAAAGATAGGGTGAATGTGAATAATCAACTATCGTTATCTTTTGATAACGGTTCCCGTATCAAGACGCTTCCGGCAAGCAATTGGAATATTCGAGGTTCGACTGCCAATTTGATAATCGTGGATGAAGCCGCCGGAATACCTGATGAGATATTCGGGGTGTTGACCCCCATGCTACTAACTACCAAGGGTCAGATGATCGTATTATCGACACCCAGGGGCAAGCATGGTAAATTCTACGAATATTATGCAGATGACCACTGGAAGCATTATGAGGTCAGAGTATCGGACAATCCGCGTATGCAGACGGACGATATGAAATCCTTTCTTGAATCGGAATTACGACAGAATGGATCGAGAATGTATGGACAGGAATATGAATGCGAGTTCCTTGGAAATCTGGATGCAGGTAGGGTAAGACGCAGTTGGTGGCGTTATTACGATATCAACGACCTGACCAATATGATGCGTCAGTCGATCGACATATACATATCATGGGATACGGCCAGCAAGGATAGGGAGATAAATGACTATACGGTGGGTTCCGTATGGCTGAAAATGCAGGATAATCATTACCTTATAGACATGTTCTGTGCAAGGGTGCTATTCCCAGAGCTTGTACGAGAAGTTGAGAATCTTAACGATAGATACAATCCGACAATGAATATCATCGAGGACAAAGCATCAGGTATCGCCCTCATACAGCAATTGCGCGAAAAACATCCGAACATGAACATCCGTCCATACAATCCCGGCAAGATGGACAAGTCTCAACGTGTCGATATAGCGACACCGGCGATAGAGGCAGGACATGTGTTTCTGCCTGCACAATCGATGAACGGTGTGCTGATACCTACGGCGATAGCCCGCGATGTCATAGAGAATCTGGCAGAATTTCCGTTAGGCGAACATGATGATATAACGGATTCTGTTGCCATGTATCTGAATTATCATCGGACGAGATATGAACTTTACTTATGCTGATTTTATTTAAATAGTGTTATGTCGATGTGGTCATATGGGTCTGTTCCATCGCAATAAAAAGGGATTAGGAGACTTTTCTGCATCATTCACCAATGTAGGCGGTGTCAATGCGATAGGACGTTCATATTCGCAGCAGACCAAAGAAGGATATGACATCAACCCATATGTGTACAGGTGCGTACATGCACGTGCGGCTCCATGCGCAAGTATCGATTTCGTACTTTACGATAAGAACGATGAGATAATGGATGACCGTAATCATAAACTCTACAAGCTCCTGGACAGGCCGAACCCAAGGATGTCCGGGCGTGATTTCAAATACGAATTGCAAGCACAGCTTGGCATAAACGGCAATGCATTCGTCTATCCTATAAAGACGGTTCTGGGAGTAAGTGAATTATGGTCTATATCTCCAGATCGTGTTAATTATCTCCCATCCAACAATATCTTCGATCCAGTGCAATATTGGCAGGTCAACGTAGGTAACGGTGTGATAACCATCATGCCGGAGGATATGATACATCTGAAAACCTTCTCCACCGAATATGATGGCGTTCTTGGTGTTTCTCCCATGCAGGCTGCCGGACTTTCGATAGCTCAACAGAATGCGGCACGTGAATGGAATACAAGCGTGCTTAAAAACGGAGCCAAGAACGGTATGCAGATAGACATTCCTGGAGAGATGACCTCGGAAGGATTGGACAGATTCAAAGAAAAATTCAGAAGCGAATATGTTGGTCCACAAAATTCAGGTAAAACCATGTTCTTCACAAATGGAACAAAAGCGGAAGCAATGGGCTTTACCGCCGTCGAAATGGATTATGCTAACGGCATTACCGTCTCTGCCAAAGAGATAGCGATAGCATATCAGGTTCCGCCTGAAAAAGTAGGCGATTCCGCCAATAAGACCTATTCCAATATGCAGGAAGCTAATAAGGAGTTTGCTTCAAACACATTGGTATCACTGATGGATCAGATGTGCGATGTCCTGACGCTCGGATTGGTCAGGTATTATCCTGATGTGGGACGCATAGGTTACGACCCTGAGCAGATAAGTGACTTGCTTGGAGATAAAGCAACGATGCTCACGGCATATAATGGATGCAGCTTCCTGACGCTAAACGAAAAACGCGAAGCTCTTGGGTATCGTCCTGTGGATGCGAGCGGGGATGTCATCATGGTTCCAATGGGTAACATACCTTTAAATGAAGCAGTTCAGCCTGCCATACCAATCGAACCGCCAGAGGATGATACAGGTGTATGAGTTATCGTCTGTCAAGATTCTGACTGAAAGAAAATCGACAAAAGCACAGGATGCGGTTGCATCGCGCACCATCGAAGCTCTGCGCAACAAATATGAACGTTCTTTGAATTACAACTTTAAACGTGTTTTCAAGAAAATCGGTCAGAATCTTTCGGTATTGAGCATAGATGCAGATGATACAGATGTCTGGAAGGCGATACATGCAGAGGATGCATGGCAATACAACATTCTCGATACAGTATATACTTCGATGTCAGATGATGTCTGGCCATTGATCGCCGATAACACTTTGCTTAAATCGATGCAATTCAAAAAAGAACCTCCGATCTATAAGCTCAATGTTAGGGAATGGATTCGTAAGAATGCGGGTCAGCATATCAAATACATTGACAGCGCTACTTTGTCGGACATACGTATGACAATGGAAACCTCAGGAACGACTGCTGAATTCAGATCGGGCATAGAACAATATTTTACATTATCGACACCGAATCGCGCATATACGATTGCACGTACAGAAAGTGCGGCGGCATCGGAAGTTTCAGGCAATATTTCGGCGAAAACCTACGATACCGGCAGAGAAAAGGTAAAGCGATGGAAAACGATAGGCGACCCGGAAGTACGCGACCAGCATCAGATGATGAACAACGTCGTCGTGGGATTCGATGAACTGTTTAAAGTGCCTTCTAAATACGGATTCGATCTGTTGGAATATCCTCTGGATTCGTCTCATGGAGCAACAGCAGGCAATATTGTCAACTGTCGATGCCATACTGCATATGAGTACAAAAAATAAACATTATTTAAATATCCTATAATGGATAATGTTGTATGACCAAATCGACAAACAGCTTTTTAAATATGGAGGTCAAAGCCATAGGTGATACCGAAGGCGGATTCACAGGTACGTTGTCCACATATTCTAATATCGATGAGGTCGGGGACATATGCGTAGAGGGCTGTTTCGAGCAGTCGCTTAAAAATCGAGGTCAAAAGAGAACGCTTCTTTGGCAGCACAATGATTTTGAGCCGATTGGAAATTTTAACGTTGTTGACAGTAAGAATGACCTTAAGATAGAAGGTTCGTTCAACATGGATACTAGGCGCGGAAGGGAAGGATACAGCCTCCTCAAACGCGGTGACATAAACGGTCTGTCAATCGGTTATCTGGTCAATGACTATTCGTACAATTCGGACGGCATACGTCTCCTGAAAGCAGTCGATCTATTGGAGGGATCATTGGTGACATTTCCGGCGAATACGCGGGCAACCGCACAGGCAAAGGCACTCTCTAAACGCAAGACGGGCATCGTAAAGAAGCTTCTTGCGGTCAAAGGGATAAAACAGATGGATGAAGCAGAACGAAATGGCATTGTCGAAGAACTGTACAACCTGGTTGTCAGTCTAATAGATGATGGTTCGGAAACCAATCCTGATGAAGAAGGTTCTAAAGAGGATACGGAATTGGATCCTGAAGAGAATCCCGATGATGAATCAAAGCTGTGTGGAACCGATGAGGACCTGGAAAAGATAAAAAGCGCGATTTTGGAAAAAACAAAAGAACTGAAACAAATGCGAGGGATAATATGACCGATGTGAAAAAAGAGATAGATGAGCTCCTTGGGGGCTATAATGCCGAAATCAAGGCAATGGCCGATGAAATCAAAGGTAACATCGGTGGATATGCCGAGACCAAAGCAGCGATAGAAGAATTCAAGAAACAGAACAAAGACCTGCTAGAAGCAGTTGCAGAAATGCAGACGAAGATGGCAAAGGGCATAACAGTTGGTAATACCAACATCTACGACAGGCCCGAAGTCAAAGGCATGGGCAACTGGATGAAGCAGAATGCAGAAGGCAAGGCAATGACCGTGAATTACGGTCCCAGTGGCGGATACGTCGTTCCTCCTGTACTTGTAGCCCAGGTTCAGATGCAGCTGAGGGATATGGACCCGATAAGACAGTACGCGAACATCATTTCAATTACGGGAAGTCTTGCCGAAGTGCCGTATGAGGATACCGATGCAGATGCCGAATGGGTCGGAGAGATAGAAACGAGGAACAACACGACTGCTCCCGGTCTCGGTTTGAACAACATCCCTGTGAATACCTTGCAGGCCACGATACCTGTTTCAAGGAATCTGCTTGCAGATGGTGTGATCAATGTCGAGCAGTATGTCATAGATCGTGTGATGAACAAGTTCGGCAGAAAAGAAGGTGCCGCATTCGTTACCGGTGCAGGTGTAAAAACACCGCAGGGGATATTCACATCGAGTAAACTCACCACGATGAACGGGGGGTCTACGAGCGCGATAACATGTGACAACCTCATTGACCTTAAAGCTAACCTCCCGTCAGCCATAGATGCGGATGCGGTCTACATCATGAACAAGAAAACAGCAGCCTATCTCAGAAAGCTCAAGGACACATATGGACAGTATCTCTGGCAGCCTGCAATGTCCGCAGGAATGCCTCCGACATTCGATGGGCAGCCCGTAGTGATCGCTCCGAGCGCACCTGTCATGGCAAGTGCGGCGATACCGATAGTCTATGGTAGACTTAAGGACTACACCATCGTCGATAGGATGGATATCGACATGATAAGGGATGAGACGACCGCGAAAAAGACCAACCAGATTGAGTTCACCTTCAACAAGCGCGTAGGTGGCGGAATCACACAGAGTACGTCATTCTATGGCCTAAAGATGAGTACATCATAAAGGAGTTGAAAAAAATGATATACGAGGAAGTAACTCAAAAAGGTGTTGGAATCTCGATTGCACCGGCAGTCATCAAGGTGGATACCACAGGTTCGGCATTCGATCTCGGAGAGTATGCAAGTGCTATCATCGTCATCACTGCCGCCGCATATGTCGATACAACATTCACATTCTCCCTTACAGAGTGTGACACTGCGGCAGGCGAATATACGGCCGTGGCATCTACGGATATCGTGGGTACACCGATAAGTGTCGCAACAGACAGTGCGGCTGCACAGGTTGGCATCATCGGATATATCGGAAACAAGCGGTATATCAAAGTGGTGGCGACCAAGGGCGGAACCGCATCAACGGGCAGTGTCATCGGTGCGAACATCATCGGCGGATTCAAGAGATACAGTACCGCATAAACATGCAGGGGAAACCCTGCTTTTTCTTTTATAATTATTTAAATATCCATTTGTTGATATTCCAATATGGGCAGTGTCATCTATGACCATTATACAATTGAAGATGCAAACCAGAGCATCATAGAACCGATAACCGAGAACATGGTCAAGAATGATCTGAAAGTCGAAGAATCATATGATGCCAACACAGCAGTCATAGGTACTTATATAACGACCGCCCGTAACATGATCGAGAATCATCTTAATTGTGTCGTTGTTTCCAGGATTTTTACGACAATACAGACAGGATATATACAAAGAGTTCAGCTTAAGACACCCATTGTATCAATATCATCTGTCATAGTTACTGATGATTCGGATAATGTTATTACATTGTCATCGGATGAATATCTTCTGTCCCGTTTAACGGGCATATTGGTCTTGGATGTCGATTATCAGACAAAAAGGATTGAAGTGGAGTATAGGGCAGGGATGGACGATATACCTTCTGCGATACAGCAAGGATGTCTGCGCGTTGTCAGAGACCTATATTCGGGCATACAAGTCGATATATCGACAGTGAAAGAACTGGAAATCTACAGGAGTTTACCGATATGACATCTTATAGAGTATCGATAGATGACCTGTCCGACTTTTCGCAGGCCATGGATTTGCTTCGGTCGGAATGGCCATCGATACGGGAACGTGCATTGGGAGAAGCTTTGCAGATGTCGATAGAAGGCGAAATAAAAAGCAGAACCCCGCGATCTAAGAAAGGTCTGCCGAAATACAAATATTACGCCAATGCAGGATTGGGAAATCTTAGAAACGACTATCGTTTGCAAGAGGTCTCTAATGGGGGGTCAAGATGTGAATTCATGGTCGGCTATCCGAATGTCGAGTATGCCATGGCTGTACACGAAATGAAAGACCCTACTGCAAGCGGAAAGGCCGTTCAATGGTCTGCACCCGGGACAGGTAACAAATTCCTCGAAAAACCGATATATGACAGTAAGGATGAGATACCTGCGAATATCTGTGACAATATAGATTTCATGTTGAAGTCCGTGGGGGTGTTCTGATGGGATATGATATCGAGACCGATGTCCTCAAGTATCTGGAAACACAAGGGATTGGAACATTCGGGAGAACTCTGATACGTGACGTGACATCGGAGATAAGGCAATCCAAGACATCATGGGTAACATTGAAAGGTGTATCATCATCGTTGACACCGGAACCTTTATCGGATACGGATTTCTCTCAATTCAATGTAGAGGTCTGTGGAGGTTCTTCGGAATCGGGTACGACACGAGGGGGTCAACTTGCTTTTTCAGTTTATAAGGCATTGAGTTTGGTTCTAGATCATACGGAAGATGATACCGATTATCTTTGTATCGAGAATCTCGGTTCTCCTTTTCCTTCGATCCAGAACGGTCTGACCATATATACATGGCAGATTAAAGTAACACGATATTATGGGGGAATGACATGAGTGTACGCACCAAGGGAAGTCTCAATGGCTTCACAATCAGACCTGAAACGACATATGGAACATTTGCAACGGGGGGAACATCGAAATATGCTGGCACGCTTGTCTCTCTCGATCCGGGGGACAATCTTAACCCAGAACAAGACCCAAGCGAAGATTCTCTTATCTTTTCGGATGTGGTCTTTCTCGACAGGGAATTTGGGTTCACAGCCAAATTCAGGCATCCCAAGAGCAGTACGTGGTATGATTGGATTACGTATGCCGTAGGTGCATTGACGGGTGTGCAGAAAACATTGCCGTCTTTCAGTGCGCGTGTGAGTGTGGGCGATGACGAGAATCTCTGCTATGTCGGATGCAAGGTCAATCAGCTTACAATCTCTGCCGATTCTGTGGGCGGTTTGCTGAATTTCAGTGCAGACATATATGCACGTTATCTTTGCGCTCCGTCTGCGACAAGTGCATTCGTCAACGTGGATACGACAGCAATAACCTTTACACCGCTATCCAAACCTGCTTATGCCCCTATCACGAATAACGGTTACATCTACGTATCGACTGATGGCGGAACGTCTTGGACATCTGTAAGAAACAAAGGATTTACGATAGATTTAGGAACATCCTTACAACGTGAAGCGGAGCTTGTGAACAGCGTTCCGTTGTCTGCCGGACTTGATTCGATACCACAGACTTTTGACGGTACTGTGACGTTTAACAGGGCACAGACAGACAGAACATGGGATGAGCTTAAACTTGCAGGTACTAAAGACTTGCAATTCAGGATCGTCATAGATGGTGCTACTGTGCTTATGACAGGGTGCTATCTGTCAGGCGATGACCTGCCGTCAAGACAACAATCGACATATGATGAAAGCATCACGGCAACGATAAGAGATATCACAGTCACGGTGGGATGATGGTTGTATACAAGTATCTTGATGACGGCGATAAACAGACCAAAGCGACAGATGGAGTTCTGCCGGTATTGGAGTTGTTACGTCAGCACAGGGTACGATATGTGATGTCTACCGAAAAGGGCAACATTGTCCTGAAACATCAGCCATTGAGGACTAAACGCATCATTGATGGAATCATAAGAGCGATATATCCTGATTTTCATACATATGTGCAGGAATTGCATGACCTGACAGACGGAATCGAAGAAGAGGAATTACTGAAACCTGAAATATCGGGACGTATCGTAGAGCTGACATCCAAGTTGAGGTTGATGTCGCAGGTATATGCGCTCGGAGTGATAGAGCGTCCGCAACTAAATGATATGGATGATTTTAACGACCTCTATGAACAATTGACCGAAGATGAACGCGACAAATTGGATATGCTCATACAGGAATTGACCAACGTGTGTGACCCGTCTATAATCGATGATACTTCATTGGTAATCGCCAACAGATATGGCATCCAGGTCATCGACAAGGAAATGCTTGAGCAGATAACAATATCACAGGCTGACTATCTGATACGCCAAATAAATGCTGAGAATGAAATGATGTCTAACCTCATGGGCGAGAAGGTGGTAAAATGAGCGATGCTCTGAGTACTGCCAAATCGGGATTGACGAGTTCCAGTTCCAGTGTCTCAGGAATATCTTCGGGACTTAAGACACTCGACATCATCGGAGAAGATACAGTAGCTAAACTCAGTAAGGCTGTCGGTGCCATGCAACTATTCACTGGTGCTTTATCAATGATAGCACTTGCCAATACACGTATGGAAGCACAAAATACCAAGGCAGCGGCAGAAGCGGCTGCGTTAACCGCATCGGTCTCTGTAACAGGCATAGGGCTGACGAATGTAGCGATTGCAGCATCAGCAGCCGCAGTGGCATCAGTGGCCATGTATTCGATCGTATCAACAATAAAGATAAAAGCAGATACCAACAACAGTGCAGATAGAGGGCGCATCAGTGCAATGGTGGGGGGCATTCTCAATGGCTAATGAGTTGGATCGTACTATCACTTATTCTTTCATTCTGACTGACGAAGCAGTGGATACTGCACAGAACATTGGGGATGCTTCTAAGACTGCCGATGCAGATGTTCAAAAGGTCATCGCATCCGAGAAATCACTTGCATCAAGTACAGAAGTTGCAAATGCTAAATTGAATACTCAGAAAGTGAATCTGGCATCACAGATCGCTATCATAATGGGTGTCAAGGAAGCGACATCATCGGCAATAACGGGAGTTATATCGTTAGGTCTGGTCTCTGATGATACAGCGGTGAAGTTGCAAAAGGTCAATGCTGCATTTCAAATCATGGGCGGTCTGGCAACAGGCGTAAGGGCGATGCAACTGGCTATGACATCGCTTAATCTTGCTACTTTGAAAAATGCAGTACTCAATACCTATAATTCGGTCGTATCCAATCCCGGAAAGATAGCACTTTTAGGTCTGGCCATAGGTGCAGGAGCAGGAGCGGCAATAGCTTTAGGTGCCACCTATAATAATTCAACCAGTACATCAACAGAGATAGTTGTTGAAGGAAGTACATCGACCGGAACAAACAAGACCGTTCAGGATTTATATATGATAAGTACGGCTGGTGATGTACTATGACAATCACGGTAACCATGTCGGGTCTTGATCTATCAGACATTACATGGATTAAAGAAACAAGGTGGCAGAAGGACGTTCTTTATACGTATCATTCGATTCCAGGGGCGGTGCATGGACGCTATTATCAGCAAGGTAATGATTCCGCGCATGCTACACTTTATGGAAGATGCCTTAAGACGACCGCCAATCATACTTTACTGGAGAGCATGGAATCAAGTATGACATATTGCACTGTCGTAAGTACTATATCAGGAACGCATAATGCTTATATCACTGGAATATCCGAATCAGGAAACAATTCCGCATGGTATTATTTCACGGTATCTTTGATGGAGGCAGTATAATGGTAGCCGCTTCTCTGCTCATCGATGGAATATCTTATACCGGATACGTAACTTCATTGCAAGTGCATGGTTCGGAGAACAACGGCATGGATGCATCCATCACGTTATCTAGGACGAATGGAACGATATCCTACGGGCTTGGATCTAAAGAATTCATTTCTTTTTCGGGGCGCAATAATTACATTTAAATAAAAAGGGGGGATCCTGGCGATAATGTTGTCAGCATCACGGCATGCGACATAGTGACGCTCTTAGGTAAACTTGGAACTACGCTTTATCGTAACTATTACGGTGGATATACT
>JBAYAO010000047.1:0-10481 GCA_041669745.1 Candidatus Methanomethylophilaceae archaeon
CGTGCAGTCCAATCTTCCCATGCGTTCTCTCTCGTCTATGTTGCCAGAAGCGAACATCACCTTGGTGACATCGAAACAGTATCTGATACCGTTCTCCAATCTTACGGATTCCGTGTTCCTACCGAATATAACTTCCATGTTGGGTCTTCTGAGCTCTCCCGATACACCGCCACGATCAACGCATATCGTATTTACACCGAGATTTTCGGAATACGCCCGACCGATCCTTTCCTTGTAGGGCTCTGCGGATGATGCCAACCTTATGATCGCTATGTCCCCGACATACTCCCATTTCATGGGAAGTTCATCCAGAACGTTCTTCGGAATTCCGCATAGATCTTTCACGATCCTTTTCTGGGGTGGCGTCCTCTCCCTCGAGTGCGCTTCACCCTCCACGATCTCAAACCCCATTCTTTCGGCTCTGCCGATCCCTTCCGACGATAACGGAACAAGTTTGTAATCCCCGCTTTTGGTGATCTTGGCGAATCTGTCGACCGCATCCATATCCTTCAAAGATACGATGACTGCGGCTGACTCCGACAGAGGGACCTTTGCAAACTTCATTTCGGACCTCATATCAGGGATCTCAGCAATATCGGCAGCATCCTCATCGCGACCGGGATGTTTCTCAGTACTATGGGCACCACATCGCTGGGACTGTCTATGTCGATATCGTTCAGTACACGTGTGACATCCTCCCTGTTTATCACGTCGTACGTGTTGTTCAGATCGTCGTCGGAGAGGTTATCGTACATCTTCCTGAGTCTGTATCCCCTTTTAAGTTCCTTTCCAACTGCCTTCTTCCATTTTCTCTCATAGATCGAAAGACGTTTTCGAGTGAACACCTCGGATTCGAATGCCGCATCGACCGTCTTTTTCAAACACGGCGCTGCCATGAAGGACGGATACAGTCCTCCGCCGGAGACCGGTTTGACCTGTCCAGCAGCATCGCCTATCAGCAACATGTTGTCATCGTATGTTCTCCTTCTGCCACCGATCGGAATCTTCCCGCAGACCCTGCCAACAACCTCTTTACCCTCCAGACCCGTCCTCTTCAGCAGTACCTTCATATAATCGACAGGCGGACCGGCAGACCATGCAGTGCACAGCCCCACCCTCGTATATTCACCGAATGGTATCTCCCAGGAGAAGAATCCAGGTGCGATCTCTGCGCCGATATATATGTCGATCATCTTCTGATCGTCCATCTCATGTTTCAGATCGACCTGTATGCCACGTACATATTCTTTGGGAAGATTGCCATCCAGAGACATGGAGACTTTGGAATTCTGACCGTCTGCACCGATTATCATGGTAGAATCGTATACTTTTCCAGACGTCGTCTTTAACTTCACCGCACCGTCTTCGATCCTGTGCGACATATACCTCTCCGAATATGCGTATTTGGCACCGGCGTCTTGTGCCGCATGTGCCATCCTGACATCCAGATCGGATCTTTCTACCAATAGCGCTTTCGATCTTCCGGAACGTGCTGATATCACACCGCCATTCGGAAAATGAACGTTGGCACCGTAAAGTTCGTTGAGTATGTTCGGTTTAACACCGGAAAGCTCCACGACCCTCTGTGTTATCAACCCGGTGCATTGCACTGGGATCCCTGATACGGGATGATCCTCCAGGACAGTGACGTCGTAGTCCCGGGACAGAAGCCGTGCCGCCCTGCTGCCGGCAGGTCCGCCTCCGATCACGACAACATCGTCGTGCATATGGATGTCCTCAGTTCTTCTTGGACTTCTCGAAGTCTGCAATGAACTTCTTGATACCCTCATCGGTCTTGGGATGCGAGACCATCAGCTTCAGGACATCGTAAGGTATGGTGGCAATATCGCAACCAACGGATGCAGCCTCCAGAACATGCATCGGATTCCTTATGCTGGCCGCGATGATCTGCGTATCGAAATCATAATTGCTGAACATGACAGCTATCTGCGAGACCACTTCGGAACCGTACTGTCCGATGTCATCCAAACGTCCAACGAAGGGAGACACGAATGCCGCACCGGCCTTGGCTGCCAAAAGGGCCTGTTGAGCTGAGAAAATAAGTGTCACGTTGACCTTGATACCTTCTGAGGAGAGGACCTTCGTTGCTTTGAGGGTCTCTATGCACATCGGAAGTTTCACGTTGACGTTTGGATGTATCTTTGCAAGTTCGCGACCCTCGGCAATCATTGCCTCCGCATCCATCGACATCGCCTCTGCCGAGATGGGACCGTCGACTATCTTCGCGATCTGTCTGACGCATGTCTTCAGATCGACACCCTCCTTCGCGATGAGGCTCGGATTCGTGGTTACACCGTCAAGGATACCCCAGCTGTTTACCTCTTTGATTCTCTCGATGTTGGCCGTGTCTATGAATATCTTCATTGTTCTCCCTCTCTCTTCTTTGAAATCGATTTTTTGGCTGCCGCGACGATATCCTCTGCCGTGAGACCGTATTCCTTCAGCAGGATATCCACTTCACCTGACTCGCCGAACTTGTCTCTCGTTCCGATCCTGGTCAATGGGGCATTGAGATCCTCCGAAAGATACTCTGCCACTGCGGATCCCAAACCGCCTATGATACTGTGCTCTTCGGCTGTGACTACACAGCCTGTCCTCCCAACGGATCTCGCTATGGCATCCGTATCCAGTGGTTTGATCGTGGACATGTTTATCACATCAGCGGTTATCCCCTCCTCGGAAAGAATATCAGCCGCATCCATGCATGAGGACACCATCTGACCGGTACCGATGAGCGTTACGTCCTCCCCTTCCCTCAACACGGTCGCTTTGCCTATGGTGAATTTCACATCCTCAGGCATTATCGTGGGGAAATCGCTGCGTCCCATTCTCATGTAGCACGGCCCTTTGTAGTCCGCTATCGCCATCACTGCAGCGTACGCCTCGTATGCGTCTGCGGGCGAGATGACGACCATGTTCGGAAGTGCACGCATTATCGCCATATCCTCCAATGCCTGATGCGATGCCCCGTCCGCACCGACGCTTATACCGCAGTGGGTAGCGACTATTTTGACGTTCATCTTGGAGTATGCGACGGAAAGCCTGATCTGCTCCCAACAGCGACCCGTCGCGAACACTGCGAATGTCGATGCGAAAACGGTCTTCCCGGAAGCTGCTAGACCGGAGGCTATTCCGATCATGTTCTGCTCCGCTATGCCCACTTCTATGAACCTTTCCGGCGCGACCTTCTTGAATTCCGAAGTTTTGGTGGAACCCGCCAGATCTGCGTCCAAAACAACGATGTCTGCCCTTTCTTTAGCGAGTTCTGCCAGAGCTTTTCCGTAATATGTACGTTGTGCCAGACGTTTACCCATTGCATACCCCTCTCAGTTCCTTCACAGCCTGTTCCTTCTCTTCGCATCTGCAGCATCTGCCATGGAATTCAACGTTGTTCTCCATGAAAGAGACACCTTTTCCCTTAGTGGTATCGAAGATGACGACGGTTGGACCGTCTTTGAATGATTTCGCCTCGGTGAACGCGGCAACGACCTTTTCGACGTCGTTCCCGTCCGTCTCTATGACATTCCATCCGAAGGACAGCCATTTGTCCGAGAGGGGCTCCAGTGCCATTATGTGCTCGGTATCGCCGGAACTCTGTAGGCGGTTACGGTCCACGATGGCAATGAGATTGCTCAGCTTGTGATTGGCAGCGAACATCATTGCCTCCCAATTCTGTCCGCTCTGCAATTCCCCATCGCCCAAGAGACAGTACGTCGTGTAATCTTTCTTGTCCATCTTGCCTGCATATGCTATTCCGCAGCTCATGCTTAGGCCCTGCCCCAATGAACCGGTGGACATCTCCACACCGGGAAGCTTACCCCTCACAGGATGACCTTGCAACCTTGACCCGAACTTCCTGAGTGTCAGAAGTTCATCTACGGGGAAATAACCCGATTCTGCCAGTGCAGCGTAGTAAACAGGAGCGACATGCCCTTTGGACAGGACGAAACGATCTCTGTCATCCCATGACGGATTCTTTGGATCGTGTCTCAGCACTTTGAAGAACAGGACGGACATTATCTCTGCAGAGGACAAAGAGCCCCCGGGATGCCCAGAACCTGCAGCCGTCGTCATTTCGATGACATGCAGCCTGAGCGCGTTAGCCATTTTCTCAAGATTCTTTGTGCTGTCCATCTGATCCCCTGCATCCAACCTTACGCTCAGTCACTCTCGATCCTCGGAGCCAAAAGGTATTTTACAGTACCGTTTCCATCCATGAGGTCAAAGAACAGCTGAACCGGATAATCGTTATCCAATTCTATCCTGACGACCATATCCGACGGAACGGCCTTTATCAAATTCGAAAAATAGTCCAGTGGGAACAGACTGCATACGCGGCTTGGGGCCTGCAATCCTGCAAGCTGTGACTTCTCCAGCTTGAGGTTCACCGAATCGGTGTCACCCTCACACGAGAGTTCGAATGAATCGGAATCTGCAATGAGGGCTATGTGATCAGAGATCGATTCGGATGCTTTGATGCCTCTCTGGAGTTCTGCAACGGAAACCTGGATGTTCGCAGACAGTTCGAGTTGCGGAACCTTCGGCTCGCTCATACTGGATGTATCGACGAGATTCATGCGTCTCGTGATGTTTCCGACCCTGAATATCAGTCTCCCGTGGTCCTCGTCCTGTTCTATTGATATCACATCCCCAGAACTGGCAAGTTTCAACACGTCCTTAACCTTGTCCAGGTCAACACCGATTTCTGTGCTGTCCGCCGAATAGCTTTCAAAAGCCTTCGCTCCCACGGTCAATTCTATCATGGCCACATGCGCTGGATCCACTGCCTTTAGGCTCATCCCCTCCGAATCGATCGTGAACATAACTTCATCGATCAAGGTCGAGATGATATTGACCAAACCCTTGAGGGCATCCGATCTAATCTCTGCTTTGAACAACTCATCACCACATTTTAAGCCATTTTTAGGTACTTATCAGTATTCCCTCCAGGAATAGTTGCATTTGCAGCAACGATAGATCCTGGTTTCGGGTTCATCTGCAGCACGGGTCTGTCTTATCACGAAATATGCCTCTGTATTGGCACATTCTGGACATATGATACGCGTCTTCGGAAGTGTCGCTATGTCCTCGGAGATCACGGTGGTCTCTTTGTACTTTGCATCAGTGGTAAAATGTTCTACCTTGCTTCCGATCTCTTTCTCCAGACCACACTGAGCGCAGACATATTTCCCGTCTTTTGGAAACATCATCGATCCACATGATGAACAAAACAAACTTTCAGCCTCTACCTGTCTGCAAATAGCTGACCCTATAAAATAATGTTGTTAGGGGCTGACGCGCATGCACGGGGGTCACACATACTTGTACTCGTCTTCAGGAGATGATTTCACCATCATGGGATCGGATTTCTTATCGGCCTTGTGCAAAAGACCCGAAAACGGTCCATCTTTATGCTCCGAATCGCAGGAAGACGTCGGCGTTGCGCCTTTGGATGATGCTTCCACTGTCGCAGTAACCGCTGCTGTTCTCACCGGTGCTTCTTTGATCTTCGATACCGGTGCTGCGGTGGCCATGCTGTTGACACTGATCGCCTTATAATCGTCAAAACTCTCGAATCCCATCTTCTTACCCGCCAGATGCATATCCAGTGAGCGGGCGTGATGAGACGGTGTCGCTGCGTACGACGACTGCACGAGCAGACGTGCCTCTTTTCTCGATTGATCCGCGAGGATGCCGCCGATGAAACCGAATGCAATTGTTATGAAATAGAGCTTGAAATCTATCGATATCTTGCCTGTCGAGGTGTAGAACGCTCCCAGATACGACAGACCTGATGTCAGAATCTCGCCAAGCACCGGTGATGTCTCGCCTATCGCCTCTACTTTGGCCTCCGCATCACCTGAAAGCAGACCATCAATCGAGAATAATCCGACCGACAGCACCAGAAGGATCCCGAGAACGGCCGCCACGGCAACGGTGGTCGAAAGCACGCCACGTGCGGGCGATCCCGCCCTCCTGCCTCCGACATATCCAGCCACCATCTGTCCGACGATAGGAATCCAACACAGAAGGAAGGACAGAATAAAGGCCAGCCACGTAGCTGACTTCATATCGTATGCGCTGTTGGAGTCCGTTCCCAACACCTTGCCCATAGCGCCCATCACCGCAACACCCGTACCCGAAGTGCCACTGCTATTCTTGTTCGACACGTGCATCCCTTTTGTCGGCTCTATGTCCGACAAACTGAAATATGGAGCTTGCCTATATATAACCATTTGGTGCATCGACTGACGTCATGCGTATAGCGGATGCTAGGAACATCACCTTCAATTCGCCAACCTAAATATATCAGTAATGTCTAAAGCTACTGTCGTCGCACGCATAATGCGCGCGTCAATGCTTACAGTCCAAAGGGGAACGGTACGCCGCCCTCTTTTCACAAAGTCCTCCATACGAAGGAGGCACCATAAAAAAACACGGAGATATAGTTAATGGAAATGAAATTTAAGTTCCTTGGCGGTGCAGAGATGGTAGGTCGCATGGGAATGACCATGGAAGGGGCAGGGAAGACCGTCCTGATAGAGTATGGGATGAGCCCGACCAAACCGCCGGAGTATCCTTTGCAGGCACCCAGGGTGGACCATACACTCTTGACGCACTGTCACCTTGACCATTGCGGTATGATCCCGGCGATCTGCGGAAGGGACAAATGCGAATTGTTTACCACACCGCTTTCTGCTGAAGTGGGCGAGATCATGATGTATGACAGCCTGAAAATAGCCAAAGCGGAGAACTATCCTCTACCGTATACGAACGGTGACATCGAAAGAACGATGAAAAACGTTGTTCCGATCACATTCGGAGATACGATAGAACTGGGAAAGATAGACGTATCGATGCATTCCGCAGGGCACATCCCGGGAGCGGCCATGTTCAGTTTCGGTGTGGATACGACAAATCTCTACTCAGGTGACATACACACGATAAGACAGAGATTGGTCGATGGTGCAAAACCCGTTGATTGCCAGAACCTTTTCATAGAGGGAACTTACGGCGGACGCGTGCATCCTGACAGAAAAACCGTGGAAAGGGAATTCTTGGACAAGATCGCCGAGGTTGTGGACCGTGGCGGTACCGTTCTGATACCCAGTTTTGCCATCGGACGCACACAGGAAATTATGATCCTCCTTAGAAATCTTGGTTACGAGATGTGGGTCGATGGCATGGGTCGTTCGGTTACCCGCTTATACCTTGACTATCCTGAGTATCTGGCTGATGCCAAAGTACTGAAGAATGCCAGAAGAAAATTCAACGAGGTAAGGAACGCCAACATGAGAAAGGATGCAGGCAGAGCGGAGATCATTGTGACCACCGGAGGTATGCTAGACGGAGGTCCGGTGTTGGGGTACCTGAAACGCTTGAAGGATGATCCGAGGAATGCGGTTCTCCTTGTGGGCTACCAGGCAGAGGATACCAACGGAAGACTCCTCATGGATAACGGCTGCATAATGATCGAGGGTGAGATGGTAAAGATAAACTGCGAGATACAGAAATTCGATTTCTCCGCACATGCGGACCATCCTCAGCTCATACAGTTCATAAAGGATTGCAATCCCGAAAACGTCGTGATAATGCATTCGGAGACAAGAGAATTATTCCTCGACGACTTGGCGGACTATAACGTTATCCTCCCTGAGACAGGGAAGGAATTCACATTGGATGTTTAGAGCATGGACTGGATACAGCAGTTCCTCGACGAGGATATCAGGTCCGGCGACATAACAACAAGGATGCTAGTCCCGGACATTGACGGAAAAGCCGTCATAACATGCGAGGATGACGCAATCGTTGCAGGTCTGGAAGAAGCTGTCGATGTGTTCAGCCGAATGGATGCTATCGCTGAAAAGAAGGTTAAGGATGGTACCAGAGTCAAACCTGGTACGGTCGTTATGGAGATCGACGGACCGCTCAGGAGCATCACCACCTGTGAAAGGGTCGCATTGAACATGATGATGAGAATGAGCGGCATTGCAACGGCCACGGACGATGCTACCCGGATATGCAGGGTCAAAGGCAGCACTGCCGTAATCGCCGGAACGAGGAAGACCACCCCCGGATTCAGAAGATTCGAGAAAAAGGCGATTGTACTGGGCGGCGGAGACCCGCATAGATACGGTCTTGACGATCTCATCCTCATCAAGGATAACCATATAAAAGCCGCCGGTGGCGTGGCAGAGGCCATGGAAATCGCAATGGAGGCACCGTTCTCGATGAAGATAGAGATCGAGGTCGAGAACAAAAAAGATGCGGAAATAGCAGCGAAATGCGGTGCAGACATAATAATGATCGACAACCAATCTCCCGAGACCACCGTTGAGATCCGCGATATCGTAAAATCCATAGATGGGAGTATAAAGGTGGAAGCATCGGGGAACATCACGTTGGACAGTCTGGGTGACTATGCGAACTCCGCGGACATAATATCCATGGGGTGTCTCACGCATTCCGTGAAATCGGTTCGCTTCTCATTGGACATCGAGTGATCATTGACCGCGATGGAACTTTGCCGTATCCACTTCCCATCCCATCGCCGTTGCGACAACTTCTGCGATGTGATACGTCCTGTAGCGCGCAACAGTATCGAACTGCAGGAAACAGAACGGACATGAGGTCACCACCCCGTCTGCGCCCGTCGCCTTGAAAGAAGCTATGGATTCATTGAGTATGGACTTGGACAAAACATCGTCGACCATGGATAGACCGCCGCCACAGCAGAGGTTCGCCCTCGGATATCTAGGTACGGCCCCGATGGCTTTGACGATATCGAACATCATGGCGTTCGCGGACAATCCCTTCCTGGAGCAGACGTATTCACAGTGACATCCTGGGAACACAGCAAGTTCAAGGTCCTGCCGCTTCGTAACCCTCTTTTCTATCAGTTTGATGTTGTCGTGAAGGACCTCGATCAGCCCCCTCACTTCGGAAACGCAGACCGGTCTGTCTATCGCCGCAAGAATTTTCCTCGCTTCATCTTCGCCCTCTGGATCCTGCAGTCTTTCGGAACATTCAGACAAGGAGACCGAACATCCGTCACACAAGGTCACTATGGTTTTTCCGGCAGCGATCGAATGCAGTCGTGATGCCACCCCGAACCAGCCGTCCAGACTCAGTGACATGAGACCGACTGGCTCCATACAACACGTGGTGTCCTGCATATCTTCGATGCCGATATCCAGTTCATCCATTATGAATCTGACCGCAGATTCGATGAAGGGCAGCCTTGAAGGGATGACACAACCGGGATAGAGTGTCGGATCATTCATCAAAACCAGCTCCCTTCAGAATCTTCCTTACCTCATCCAGTGCACTTTCGTCCACGTCCCCGACAGGCAGCCCAAGTTCTTTTCTCATCGACTCCGCTCTGCCTGCCATAGTGAACAACCTCCCCTTCTCGAACATCTGCTTGCCTGTTTTCCTGAAACGGTCCGGCACATCGTCACTTGAATTCCTTAGGCATATCATCATCTGCGAGACATCGATACCGAATGGACATACTTCCGAACATCTGTGACATACAAGACATTTCCATATGTCCTTTGCATCATTGCCATCCAGGACCGATCGAACGACCTCGTCGGGCACAACCCCCCCGTTACGTGCGCTGGGACACACGTCCGTACAGCTCCCGCAACCGACACAGCGATCTAGACCCAGCCTTCCGGTCAGTTCTGCATTGGAGATCATGGGTCCCTCAAAGGTTCTTGTAGGAGTACTTCAGAGCCTCTATCACCGGAAGTGATTGACCGAGAAGGAATGTCTCCAATGCTCCGCCACCGGTGCTTACGTAAGAGAATCTGTCCGTGAGGTCGAACGTATCGGCTGCACCCACCGTGTGTCCGCCCCCTATGACGGACTGCCCTCTCGATTCGATCATGGCGTTCATTAGCTCCTTCGTACCCACTCCGAATCCTTCCCTTTCGTACATTCCGGCGGGACCTGACATGAACGAGGTCCTCGACGACAGTATGACCTTTTTGAACTTCTCTATCGATTCATCGCCGATATCCAGTGCTGGCTCGGCGGTGGGCATGTCTCCGGTCAACACAGAGACCCTTCTTCCTTCCCTCTCGACGGCAACATCTATGGGCAAAAGGATACGCTGACCGTATCTTGACATCACATCCCTGGCCAACTGAAGATTCTCATCGGTCAGTTCCTCTCTCAACACGTCTACCGATGCTTCACCTAAATCCACTCCTCTCGCCAGGAGGAAGGCGTTGCCAGCCAATCCTGTGAGGATCACAGTGTCCGCCGTCCTATTGCCCAGAACATGGTCGATCATCGCAGAGGCGTCGCCGAATTTGGCGCCTCCCAGAATGAATACCGATGAACGACGCGGCTCGTCGAATATCGCCTTCAGCGCGAACACCTCCTTCGCCATCAATCTCCCTGACGCTGACGGGACCTTCATGGGAAACCCCACCAGCGAACATTGCGAC
>JBAYAO010000048.1:0-9942 GCA_041669745.1 Candidatus Methanomethylophilaceae archaeon
AATGCCCTCATATTGAGGTCCAGGAACTTTTCAGGTACATTGTCAGAAAGCGTCTCTTTCAACAGTGCTTTGGATATCGGGAAATCCTTCACGGCCGCAACGGCACCGATCATGACCGCGTTTGCGGCAACGGCCTTACCTGCTTTTACCGCTGTCGAGGTCGCTTCGATCGTCGTCACCTTGTCGCTCACCTTCTTGATGGCCGCTACGAGATCTTCGATATCGGGATATTCCTCAAATCCTGCGGCCACCATGGACGGATACACGGGATCCAGATTCATCAGGATCTCGGTATCCCTGTTCCCAAGGGATATGTTCCTGCACGTCTCTACAGGCTCGAATCCCATGATGAGATCCGCCCCTCCGACCGCTTCCAACGGACTGATCACTTCATCGCCGAAACGCAGGGTGGAGAGGACGCTTCCGCCCCTCTGCGCCATACCATGCACCTCGCTCATGGCCACCTTGTAACCTGCCTTCATGGCAGCATTGCCAAGGACCATGGATGCCAATAGCACCCCCTGCCCCCCGACACCAACGATCTGAATGGTGTACTTCATTTCTTCACCTCTATGGCTTTCTTAGGACATACGCTCGCACACATTCCGCACCCTATGCATTGTGACGGGTCTGTATCGACCTTCCCGTCTTTCTTGATCAGTGCGGGACATGCGATCATCTTGAGACACGTGAAACATTGAATGCATTTTGATTGATCCACTGTGCACACCTTTGGTTCGAGCTGTTTATGTTTCTTCAATTCCAGAGGACATGGACGTTTTGATATTACGACCGAAACGCCGTCACATGCTATCGCCCTCTTCATAACATCGACAGCACTACTGACATCGTACGGATCGACGACCTCGATAAAATCGGGACCTATGCTTCTCACTATGGCCTCGATGTCCATGGGTTCGGTATTCCTTCCGCCGAAATGCCTTCCCGTACCAGGATTCGGCTGATGCCCTGTCATCGCCGTCGTACGATTATCGAGTATGACCATCGTGAATTTGTGATTGTTGAACTTGGCCGATACCAACGGCGGTATCCCCGAATGGAAGAAGGTTGAATCTCCGAGGAACGCTATAGGTTTCTGATCCGTCGTCTCGGAGAATCCTCCTGCAGCACCTGCCCCTCCCCCCATACAGACAATGAAATCTGCGGTATTGAACGGGGGCTGGACACCCAAGGTGTAACAACCGATGTCCGAACAGTAGATCACATCGTCTCTACCGACGGCTTTCTTGGTCGCCGCGTATATGCCTCTGTGGGGACACCCTGCACAGAGTGTTGGGGGTCTTGCCGGCAACTTGATATCGACACCGGGAAGAGGGACCGGCGTATCTCTGACCTCAGTCAGAACGTTCAGTCCCTTCATGACGTCAGGAGAAAACTCCCATTCTCTCGGAAGGTGGCCGGTCCTCTTCCCGTATACCGGTACCCCAAGTCCGTTCTGGCCGCATATCCTGAGAACCTGATCCTCCAGGTATGGTTCCAATTCCTCTACAACGATTATCTTTTCCTTTCCTCTGATGAAATCCGCGATCTTGGTCTCCGGAAGGGGATTCGTGAATCCCAATTTCAGAATATCGACGTTCGGAAGGTATTCTTTTACGTATGTGTAACTGACACCTGACGTTATCACGCCGGTTTTTGCCTTCCCGTCCCCGTCCATGAAGTTCAACGCTGACATTTCCGACAATTCCTTTGCCTTTCTGTTCTTCCCCAACAACCTCACTCTGTTTGGTTTGGAAAAAGCGGGAATGTTCACATATTTGGCTGGATCCTTCTCGAACATTCCTCTGGCAGGTGTGTTCTTCGGTTCTTGATATTCCACGATGCCGCGGGCATGATTGACCCTGGTTGTCGTCCTGAATATCAGTGGCAACTCCAATGTTTCCGAAATCTCATACGCCTCTTTCATCATATCCTTAGCTTCGGCAGGCGTAGAAGGCTCCATCATTGGAAGCAAAGAGAGCAGCGAATAGTAACGATTGTCCTGTTCGTTCTGAGAACTGTGACAAGAGGGATCGTCAGCAGAGAGCACGAGCATGCCACCTTTGACACCCGCATAGGCCAATGTCATCAAAGGGTCCGCAGCAACATTCAGACCTACGTGCTTCATGAATACGAACGAACGGACGCCAGATGATGCTGCCGCGGCCGATGCTTCCAATGCGACCTTTTCATTCGTCGAGAACTCGAAATACATTCCTGTCTTGTCCGCTATGTCCTCAAGATTGTTCCCGATCTCCGATGACGGCGTACCTGGATAGGTCGATGCAAATTTCACTCCTGCCTCTATGAGCCCCCTTACGATCGCCTCATTACCCAAAAGCAGTTCCTTACCGTGATTTGCCAAGATATTTGCCATTTTGCTCCCTCTGTTGCCTGGGGAGATAGCATCCGACTGATTTAAAACCGTAACCGATAATAACGAAATCGTATTATCTAGGTGCATGCGGGGGTAGCCAAGCCTGGCCAACGGCGCAGGACTTAGGATCCTGTCTCTAGAGGTTCTTGGGTTCGAATCCCAACCCCCGCACCAATTTTATATGCTGGTTGCCCATTTTCAAAAAGGGTGTTCTTTGATGTTTGAATCCCTTGTCACATACAGTGTTCCCATCACGATGCATTCTCCGTTCCGATGATTTGCCTTTCATAAACTTTACAATTTGGTTCTCACAGGAAGAGTAACTGAAGATGTCAGATCCCTTGACTACCAATGATCCTTTGACGCCTGTCCACATGAACAGCCCGTAGTGCAAAAGTCCGTACCGGGATACCCTCTAGACGCCGGATCGCAATCCTACTGCGGACCTTAGTTCTTTGTCAATTATGACATTGACTTTGGTTAATACGTCCGCGATTACTTTTTTTTCATCATCCGTAGTAGTCGCCAGGATGTGATCTGTGATCTGCCTATACTCTCCGATTATCACACTGCGGACGTCTTCACCGAACGGTGTGAGTGTAACGGAATATGTTCTCCCGTTTTTTGGCACGTTGTTCACGTACTTTCTGTTGATCAGCAATTTGACCACTTTTGTCGTCAAAGCCTTACTTACGTTCATCATGTGAGAGATATCGACAAGCGAAATACCATCTTCGTGACGTCCTATCTCTGCGAGGAAACATGCTTGGGTTAAAGTTATTCCGTATGTGCCGAGTTTTTGACCGAGCTTTTCCAGAAAATAGAGTTTAAGTTTGATCGGAAACATCAATTCGATACAATCTCCATCGAATTCAAAATTGTATCCCATTTGATATCATCCCCCTGTCCTCAAGACAGTTCACGCTGTGAACAATTATATATTTGCTGGTTGTTCGGTCGTATGCTGATCATCCTGTGAATCATTGCGACGATACAGGTCGCTTATTGCGGACAGAAGTTCTTAAACTTCCGATCACCGATACTTCAAAACAGGACCGGGCGATCTTCTGGCAATACATCCGCTCGAATGTGAGGTGGCCAGGAAGATCAGAATATCGTTGACCGTTAAGAAAATCGCTCTCGGTATAAATGGACCGATGATCAAGACAGCGGTGAGGTGATAACTCCATGAACAAAAAAAAGCCATTGACCTATCCCGATATCGTCAGCATCGTCAAAAATTCCAAAGATTACGATGCCGAGATGCTGTCTAGGATCTCCTTACTCTCAGAACGTTGCGGTGAAAAGATAGATCTGTCACTTTATGACAGGTACGATGTACGCAGAGGACTCAGAAATCCGGATGGAACGGGCGTTCTTGCAGGACTCACAAGGATATCTGAAATCAGATCTAAAGAAACCGTGAACGGCGAAGAGATACCTATCGACGGAGAACTGTTCTACAGAGGATACAGTCTGAGAGATCTGGTCAACGGATTTACCAAAGACAAAAGATTCGGTTTCGAAGAAACGACTTACCTTCTGCTTTTCGGTGACCTTCCAAATTCGGAAGAATTGAATGATTTCTGCGATATATTGAGCAAATACCGCACACTCCCGACGACGTTTGTCCGCGACCTCATAATGAAGGCCCCGAACAGCAGCATAATGAACCTCATGTCCAGAGGTGTTCTATCCCTGTACTCCTTCGATACGGATCCCGATAACATAAGCATACCGAATGTCCTGAGACAAAGTCTCCAGCTGATATCCAGATTTCCGATGTTGGCCGCGTACAGCTATCAGGCATACGAGTACTATCTGAACGGCGGTAACAGCTTTCACATACACGATCCGGTTCCGGAACTGTCGACTGCCGAGAACATATTGTACATGCTGAGGAAGGACAGCAAGTATACAAAGCTCGAAGCGAGAATTTTGGACCAGGTCCTGGTTCTCCATGCAGAACACGGCGGCGGTAACAATTCCTCATTCACTGCACGTGTGGTCTCATCCTCTGGAACCGATACCTATTCTGCCATATCTGCTGCAATGGGATCGCTGAAAGGACCTAAACACGGTGGTGCGAATGCCAAGGTCTGCCAGATGATGGATGATATCAAGGCGAATGTTGAGAATTGGAAGGATGAAGAGGAACTGAGAGACTATCTCGGCAGAATAATCGACGGAAAAGCGTTCGACGGTTCTGGATTGATCTACGGCATCGGACACGCTGTGTATTCGAAATCTGATCCCCGTGCGGATATTCTCCGCAGGTCCGTCAAGGACCTTGCCAATGAAAAACACAGGGAAGATGAACTTTTACTTTACTCCATGGTCGAAAGGATCTCTCCAGAGCTTATAATGAAAAAACACGAGTCCCGCAAGCTTATGAGTGCGAACATAGATTTCTACAGCGGTTTCATATACAGCATGCTGGACATACCACAGGAGATGTTCACACCGATCTTCGCCATTTCACGTATATCCGGATGGTGTGCACATCGAATAGAGGAATTGCTGAGCGACAGCAGGATCATCAGACCTACCTATAATCCGATAATGCCGCACAGAGAATATACCGATCTATCCGACAGGACCCAATGATGCTCAACCGGTCTTCAGAGCAACCGATCTGAAGAATCGATGCTCCAAGCACCCCTCAGAAAACATCGCAGAGCATGGTCCATTCCCGTGATCACATCGAAACGACTATGTTCGCATTTTTCGAAAACAATCCTTTTCGAAGCTCCTTTCCAGTATGTGAACCGCTCTCTTTTGATCGTATGTTCGCCTTGATCCGCAGGTCCATACAATCCAGTCCAGTAATGTGACACAGGAGGGCCCGCCTGAACACTTGTCAGAATTCGAAACGGAACAACGTAAATAAGAGACCAATAATACGTGTCCCAAATGTATGACACGGAGCCTACACGCAAAAATCCGCCTGCAAGATGGAGTCTTGTTTGGAAGTGTGTGGTCATAGGCCTCGCTGCCGGATTCATGACATCCGTTTACCGTATGGGAATGAGCTACGGGGTCGATTTTGCCATATCTGTGTACGCTTTTCTCAGAGAGAACATCATATACATACCGCTTTGGATCGGATCCGCCGTGATCTTGGGTTTTGTCATATACCGTGTAACCGTCTGGGAACCGTCGGCATCTGGAAGCGGTATCCCTCAAGTCAAAGGGAACATAATGTTCGGTCTTAAGATGAACTGGCTGAAGATTCTGATCGCACGTTTTTCAGGCGGAATCCTTGGATCGCTGTTCGGTCTTTCGGTCGGCAGGGAAGGACCTTGCGTGCATATCGGTGCCGCAGCCGCAAAACCATTTTCGGATAAGATCGGAAACAAGGAAACCGAAAAGAGACTTCTCATAACGAGCGGTGCCGCAGCCGGACTTTCCGCGACATTCAACGCACCGATATCGGGTATGATATTCGCCATGGAGGAGATACACCACAGTTTCTCGGAATATGTCCTCATATCGGGAATAACCGCTTCCTTGGCCGCAGATGTAGTCTCCAGCTACATATTCGGAATGACCCCTGTTTTGGATTTTATGAACATCCCCCAGGTCAATCTCGACACCTGCATATGGTTCATACCTGTAGGCATCACCGCCGGTATCGTCGGATGGCTTATGAACTTCTCTTTTGCCAGCGTACAGGCGCTTTACAAGAAGGTCCCTGCCTGGGAAAGACCTGTGATAGCCATACTCATAGCACTTCCGATAGGATTGTTCCTCCCTGATGCACTGGGTGGCGGAGAGGACCTTGTCAGGATCGCCGAGGAGGCGAAAATAGGGATAGCCATGATCCTGGTCCTTCTCATAACCAAGATCATCTTCAGCAGCACCAGTTTCGGATCCGGTGTACCCGGCGGCATCTTTATGCCCATATTGGCATGCGGAGCTCTGGCCGGTACTGCCGTGGGTCTTGTCGCATCCGAGATGGGCATGCCACATGAATATGTGTGCAACTGCGCCGTATTCTGCATGGCAGGGACCTTGGCATCGTCTCTGAGAGCACCGGTGACCGCGATATTCCTGGTCACCGAGATGACGGGTGTTTTCGTACATTTCCTTCCAGTGGCGGTATGCGTGCTCATAGCCTACGTAGTCTCCGGATTCATGGGAGCACATCCCATATACGATACCCTCTTGGAAGATTATCTCCAAGAACATCCTGAGGCGAAGGACGGCGCAGGAGAGTCTTTCGTCTGCGTACTTCAAAACGAGACGTAAGACATTTTTGCAATTTTTGATTTTTCAGAAGAACCTCCATGTCTACAGAGTATGTGATCCGTCCCATTTGGATAGGAGAACATACGTCGGATAATTTTTTCAACAGATTCGACGACAATGGAGATGCGGATTCTGACCTGGAAACTATATATTGTTCGTGTTCTCTACAAAATAATCACTGAAATCCTCTCCTCTTCAAAACGATGTGAAAAGAAATCATATCTTCGATCGTCGTACTCGAGATATTATATACCGCCGACCGGATTACGGCAGCGGCGATAGCAATTAGGGTAACCATATTCAACGGTACACCGAAAAAAGAAGGGAATACGGCATACCTAACCTCACTCATCTCGAAAGGATTGGTATCAGAGGACATAACTGTCGAGGAGGTCTTTCTCTATCAGATGACCATAAGGGGATGCTCCAATTGCGGCAGATGCCGGAGAAGAAGTGATGGACAGTGCTCCATCGAAGATGACATGACGCCTCTCTACCGGAAATTCATCGAATCCGATGTTATCATTATCGCATCGCCAATCTACATGTGGAACTTCACCGCGTGTATGATAGCCTTCATAGATCGTTTGCACGCACTGTGCAATAAGGACTTCTCCTTCAATGCAATGAGTGGAAAGAGAATCGCGATTGCAACGACCATGGGTGATGATGAATTCGTCGCCGCGTCTGCGATCAATACCGTGATGTTCTTCTGTGAGTACTTCAAGTGCGTGTATTCGGGAACGATCGCCATACCGTTCGCATCGAAGGAACAGATCGCACGTCCGCTGTATCGGGAGAAGATCGACGATTTCGTAGCCAAACTGACAGAATGAACGGGAGACTCAACTCCCTGTAAAACCACCTTGATCGAATTCTATCGGGCTCGTGAGCCTTTTCGGGATCTTTCTCATGATACAAAAGATCGGTTGAATGGTCCCCCTATCCTCGGTACGACCTTTTTTTATCTACCTTGGATCGAAACCCTCTCCCGATGTTCCCATCGGCATTCTATGTGTCTTTTCTTGTTTTTTGTATACTAATGATGATGACCGCACTCACAGTGCTCATGATCGTGTTTGTGCATATGTTCATGATCATGTTCGTGATTCTTACCGCAACCGCATTCGTGACCGTCATCGATGCAGAGGTCTACGCCAGAATCCTCCATTGCATGAAGGATGAAATGCTCCAATTCCTCCTGGTCTACGTCTAAAACCGCTGCCATGAAATTGAAATCCGCCAATACACACGGTGCCAGACAGTTGTGATGCTCCACACCCGTACCTATGTCCACTAGATTGAGGGTCAAACCCTTATCTTCTCTTGCGACGGACATCTTTATGTGACCCAGAAACATCCCCGCGTTCTTTTCTATCCATTCTGCAACATCCATCATCATATTGTCCAGACGCGCTTCCGCATCCGCGTTGAATCCATGGACATGCCCCGTAATGCCTACGGCTATACCTCCTGCCATCTCTGCAGACGTCTGTTCCTTCATTTTTTCAACCCCTGCAATGCCGTTACCAGACCTTCGCCCGTCTTTCCTGAGACGGCATAGACCGGAATACCCTGAAACTCTTCAGATATCCATGACATTATCCTGTTCCTTTCTTCTGATGTTACAACGTCCATCTTGTTCAACAGTATCATGTCCGAGTACTTTATCTGCGTCTTGAAGAACGCTTCCCTTTTTTCCAAGAACAGATCGAATCTCAAACAATCTATTATCCCCATGATCTCTATGGATTCCAGATCCACATCCGATGTGCGTATGACCTCCTCCACTTTATGCGGAAGGGCCAGTCCCGTAGGTTCTACGAGCATGACGTCGGGATCATAGTCCCTTTTGATATTCTTCACGGAACTCTGAAGCTCTCCCGACAGTGAACAACAGATGCACCCGTTCGGTAATTCGACCGCATTGTATCCTTCCGATTTTATGGTCGTCCCGTCAACACCTATCTCCCCCATCTCATTGACCAGGACCGTCACCGTTTTACCCATTTTGATGTACATGGAGGCCATTCTCATCAATAGAGTTGTTTTTCCACTGCCTAAAAAACCACCCAGGACGTAGACAATCATGAATCATTGTTACCTATCAATGATTATTTATCACTTTCAGATCGTCACGCACTCGGACAACCTACATTCTTGAAAATTCAACATTCTTCGTTCTCTTTCTATGACAACGATATCCTCATTCATGATGTCGGAGAAGTTCCCTGAGATCCTTTATGACTGTTTTGCCTGATACGTCCCCGTCTCCTTCACGGCATATATGTATCCCGTCGATACCTGCTGCTTCGGCGGCGAGCATATCCTTTTCACTGTCGCCTATGTAACATATCCTTTCCAGCGGAATATCATATTTGGATATGCACCAATTCAGACAATACGGAGATGGCTTCGGGAACAGCATGCGTTCATATCCGATTATATGCTCAAAATATCCCAGAAGTTGATGTTTCTCGAGGATGGCTATAATCCTTTCCTCCGTCTTACCTGATGCTATACAGAGATGTTTCTCCCCTTTGAAGAGTGCTTTGATGACCTCACTCGATTCCGGAAAAATGGTCGTATTGTTGACCATCGACCTTTGTGATTCGCTGATGAAGGCTGAAACAAACTCCCTGAACATGCATGGAGAATCCGAGTATCTGACGAATGTCTGATCTATTGATTCTTTAATGTATTGGGAGCACATGCTCTCGTCCAATGGTATCCCGACCGCACTGAACGCCTTGCGATATGCGTTCCTCACTCCTGCAAACGAATCGAAGAGCGTCATATCAAAATCGAATATGTACAGGTCGTATTGTTTCATCGAAACGTAATACGTTGGTCTGATAATAATTATGAGGTAAGGGGTTTGCTCGAAAATGCCTAATTCATCACATTCTCTTTTTCCAGCTCCTCTAGAATCCTCTTTCTCAAAGCCGTGAATTCGGGAGACGCACGGTCTCTCGGTCTAGGCCATGGTATCTCGATGATCTCCTTGATCTTCGCGGGACGTTTGGTGAGTATCACTATCCTGTCCGACAGGTAGACGGCCTCGTCGACAGAGTGCGTGACGAATATGATCGTCTTGTCCGTCTTGTCGAGTATCTTTATCAGACCCGCCTGCATGATGTTCCTCGTCTGTGCATCCAATGCACCGAACGGTTCGTCCATCAATATCATCTCCGGATTGTTTACCAACGCCCTTGCGATACCTACACGCTGCTTCATGCCGCCAGACAGTTCGTGTACCCTTGCATCGGCGAAATTGTCCAATCCTACGAGTTCGATGTATTTTTCCGCAGTCT
>JBAYAO010000049.1:0-9831 GCA_041669745.1 Candidatus Methanomethylophilaceae archaeon
ACCGAGACCGTCATCAGGCAGGCACTCAAGGAGCGTGTCAGACCGTTGCTGTTCATCAACAAGGTCGACAGGATGATCAATGAACTCCAGGTAACACCGCAGATGATGATCGACAAATTCTCAAAACTCGTTGCGGAGTTCAACAAGAAGATATTCGACATCATGCCGGCACCACTCAACAAGGAGTGGCAGGTCCACATCGAGGACGGTACCGTCGCATTCGGTTCAGCCTACAAGAACTGGGCCATTTCCGCACCATACATGAAGAAGTCCAAGATCACATTCAAAGACGTCTTCGAGTACTGCACCGCGGGGAAGGAGAAGGAACTCGCCAAGAAATCACCGCTTCACGAAGTCATCCTGGAGATGGCGATCAAGCACGTCCCCAATCCACTGGATGCACAGAAGCTCCGTATCCCGACCATATGGAAGGGAGATCTCGATTCAAAGATCGGAAAGGAGATGCTGGCCTGTGACCATACGGGAGACGTTTCCTTCATGATCAACAAGATCATCATGGATCCGCACGCAGGCGAGGTCGCCATCGGAAGGATGTTCTCGGGTACGATCAAGAAGGGACAGACCCTCTACATCTCTGGCATGCCAAATCCGCAGAGGGTTCAGACTGTCGCACTGTCGGTCGGCGCCGACCGTGTTCCCGTGGAGGAATGCGTTGCGGGGAATATCGTTGCGGTAACGGGTCTAAAGGATGCCATCGCAGGTTCCACGGTATCGTCGTTGACGGATATGGAGCCCTTCGAGAAGATGACGCATTACTCGGAGCCGGTGGTAACGAAAGCCATCGAGGCGAAACACATGCAGGACCTGCCGAAATTGGTGGAGGTCCTGAGGACCATCGCCAAGGCAGATCCGTCACTGAACGTCGAGATCAACAACGAGACCGGCGAACATCTCCTATCGGGAATGGGTGAACTCCACCTGGAGATCACCGAGTACCGTATCGTGAACGAACAGGGCGTGGAGATCGTATCCTCACCGCCGATAGTCGTCTATCAGGAGGGTGTCAAAGGGCCGAGTCATGCAGAATTCGAAGGCAAGTCGCCCAACAAGCACAACAAGTTCTATTTCCTGGTCTCGAAGCTCGAGCCGGGAGTAATGGAAGCGATCCACAAAGGCGATATAGATCCAGATGCGAAGATAAAGGATCCCAAGGCCATGGCCAGGATGCTCTCCGACCTCGGAATGGACAAGGAAGAGGCCAAAGGTATCGTCTGTTTCAAGAAGAACAACGTATTGTTGGACTGCACCAAAGGTATCCAGTATCTCCACGAGACGATGGAGCTCATCAAGCAATCATTCGAAGAGGCCATGTCCAAAGGACCTCTCGCCGGTGAGAAGGTCGCCGGTCTGAAGGTCAAATTGATGGATGCAAAACTTCACGAGGATACGATCCACAGAGGACCAGCGCAGGTCATACCCGCAGTTAGGGATGGTATATACGGTTCGATGTGCCAGGCAGGAAGGATACTTATGGAGCCCATGCAGAAGGTGTTCATCAGTGTGCCTCAGGACTACATGGGAGATGCGGTCTCGTTGATCAATCAGCGCCGCGGAACCATACTGGAGATGGGACAGGAGGATGTCAACTCGACGGTGACATCGATATGCCCGGTCTCCGAGATGTTCGGATTCGCGTCCGCGATCCGCGGAGCGACACAGGGACGTGCGCTCTGGTCCACAGAGAACGCGGGATTCCAGCAGGTACCCCCTGAATTGCAGGTTAAAGCGGTCAGGGAGATAAGGACACGCAAGGGAATGAACCCAGAACCGTATGACGAAAAATACTACTCGGGAATGTGAGTAAGCTTAAATAGGAAACATAATATGGAGAAAACCAGACCTAACTATAACAATAGGAGGAAATAAAGATGGCAGAGAAAGAACACATGAATTTGGTCATCATCGGACACGTCGACCACGGAAAATCCACCCTCACAGGAAGGATCCTTCTCGAGACCGGTGCGATCGACCCACACGTTATCGAAAAGTTCAAAAAGCAGGCGGAGGAGAAAGGCAAGGGATCATTCTACTTCGCATGGGTCATGGACGGACTCAAGGAAGAGAGGGAGAGAGGAGTCACCATCGACGTAGCGCACAAGAAGTTCTACACCGACAAATACTACTTCACCGTCATCGATGCGCCCGGACACCGTGATTTCGTCAAGAACATGATCACAGGTACCAGCCAGGCGGACGCGGCAGTCATCACATGCTCTGCGATCGAGGGACCTCAGGCACAGACCAAGGAGCACGTCTTCCTTGCAACCACCCTCGGTGTCAAACAGATCATCGTTGCCATCAACAAGATGGACGCTGTCAAATACGACGAGGCGAAGTACAAAGAGGCCGTCGCAGGCATGACGAAGCTCATGTCCATGGTCGGTATCAAGGCGGACACCGTCCCGTTCATTCCGGTATCGGCATACGTCGGTGACAACGTTAAGGTGCTGTCGCCCAACATGCCGTGGTACAAGGGACCGACCCTTATCCAGGCATTGGACAACCTCAAGGTTCCGGACAAACACACCGAGAAGCCGCTCAGGCTTCCTGTTCAGGACGTCTACACCATCACGGGTATCGGAACCGTCCCGGTAGGAAGGATAGAGACAGGTATACTGAAGCCCAACATGAAGGTCGTATTCCAGCCGTCCAATGTGGTCGGTGAGGTGAAGTCAATCGAAATGCACCATGAGAACATGGCTCAGGCGCTTCCTGGAGACAACGTCGGATTCAACGTCCGCGGAGTTGCGAAGAACGACATAAAGAGAGGAGATGTCGCAGGTCCGGTCGACAATCCGCCGTTGGTCGCCAAGACGTTCACGGCCCAGATCGTGGTCCTTAACCACCCATCGGTCATAACGGTCGGATACACGCCAGTGTTCCACTGCCATACATCGCAGACGGCATGCAGGTTCGTCGAGCTCGTCAAGACGATCGACCCCAAGACAGGTATGGCGAAGCAGGAGCATCCTGATTTCCTGAAGACCGGGGACATCGCCGTTGTCAAGCTCGAGCCTACGAAACCAATGGTGATCGAGACTGCAAAAGAATACCCGCCTCTCGGAAGGTTCGCCATCAGAGACATGGGACAGACCGTGGCCGCAGGAATGTGTCTAACGGTCGAGAAGGCATAAACCCCTTCTTTTTCCGGTGCATAAAAAGGGATAAGCCATGTCACAGCGTGCAAGAATCTCACTGAGCGGAACAGATCCGCAGAAGGTCGACAGCGTGTGCACACAGATCAAAGGGATCTCCCAGAAGACTGGTGTCGAGATACGCGGACCGGTACCGCTTCCAACGAAGAAGCTGAAGGTACCCTGCAGGAAAAGTCCTGACGGTGAGGGAAGCGAGACCTGGGATCGTTGGGAGATGCGCATTCACAAGAGGCTTATCGACCTCGACGCTGACGAGCGCGCTCTCAGACAGCTCATGAGGATCCAGGTCCCCGACGGCGTGAACATCGAGATCGTTCTGCGCAGCGTTTAAACAATTTATCTCATTTCTCGGGCTTCGATCCCGAATACCTTTTATTTTCACTTCTGCAGCGGACAGCATCCACGGTACGTTGTAGTCTGGATAAAATTGCTTCATAAAGCAAGAAGGAATACAACGATTCCAATGTGTCTTAGTTCTACGAGCGGGGAACATCTACCGTACATGTATTATATTATAGGGGAGCAATCCTTTAAATATAGGTAATATTCAGCCGCTATGGATCGGGTCGTGGTGGATCCGATTCAGAGGAGGTCGTTCGTTCGCATCTGATGCGATCGGGGATTTCCCCAGGTAAAGCGTTCGGTTGCTAGGTGGTGGAGCAGTGGTTAATGGGTCTAGGGCATCCGCATCATTGAGGTCAGCGTCAGCTGCAGCTCCGTCCCTCCTGAAGACCACGGCGATGGTATCGTCCGGTTCCCGAAGAACGCACACCAAGAAGGAGTCCGCGGACAAGGCAACGCCGCTTTATCTCCGTATAGCGGCGATGGTCATACCGGGCAGAACGACCAAATCGATAAAGCCATCGATAACACTGGCCATATTGCTTGCCATAGTTTTCATCGTCACGGTATTCGTTCCGATGAACAACATCTATGCTATCGATGTCGGTCAGAATTCTTCTGATATGCAGTCGGTCACGGTCAACGGTGTGACCGGTGTGATCGTTGGTAACGACATCACGGTCACGCTTCCGAATGGCACCGATTTCGGTAATCTGGCGATCGATTACGTTGCATCGCCGGGTTTCACTGTCACCGACGTGGTCACAGAGGAACAGACAGTGGATACGGCCGTGAAACAGATCACGGTAACGTCGACGGATACCGATTCGACCACCGTTTACAAGCTTACTATAAACACCGGATTCACCGTCTCCGGTAAGGTAACCGATTCGGATTCCGTACCTATATCGGGCGTCACCGTGACACTCAGATCGTACACGACTGTTACCGGTGACGACGGGATGTACTACCTGTACGTCGAGGATTCCACAACGGGTACATTGGAATTCGCAAAGACGGGTTACGGTACGGTCGCGGAATCGGTACCGAGCATCAACGCCGACATCGATATCCCAGATGCGGTCCTTACGCTCAACACATACTCGGTCTCCTACGATATGGAAGGTCACGGCACACAGATCCCGTCGTATTCGGTATGTCACGGAGAATACATAACCGCCCCCGCGGAGCCTTCCGCATACGGATACAGGTTCGACGGGTGGTATAAGGACGCTTCGTTCGAAACGGCATGGATATTCTCGACCGATGAGGTCACGTCGGACGTGATGCTGTACGCCAAATGGACTCCCGTCTGTTACGTCGTATTCGATTCGAACGGTCACGGCACCGATCCGGCATCGGTCACGGTCACGAGCGGTTCAATCATCGCTGCCCCGGACGTGAACGTACCAGACGGATACACGTTCGGCGGATGGTATACGGACCGTCTTTGCACGAACGAATGGAGTTTCGATGACGCGATAACATCCGATATGACGTTGTACATGAAGTGGACTGCAGATTCCGTAACGCCGGTGATCAGCGGTGCAGACGGGATAACGGTTGCTCCGGGTACGGTCTACTACGGTTTCACGGGTGAAGTCACACTTTCAAAAACGGGTTACGACATATCAATTACGAGTGTCACGGTGAACGGATCAACGTTGGTCGGAGGTACTGACTACACCTATGCCGATGGTGTTCTGAACATCATCACGCCGCTTGGTGGTACTCCGATCATAACGGTCACTACCAGTACCCAGCAGTGCACCATCACGTATTACGGTAACGGCGGAACCACAGGACAAGGTGCTATCTTGATAGAGAAAGGCCCTTACAACTATGACAGAGGGATCAATCTGCTCAGTTCCACGACGTCATTTACGAGGACCGATTATCGCGGTGAGGGATGGAATACGAAGGCCGACGGAACAGGTACTTCGTACACCAACAACGAATGGTTAAACATAGAATCTGACATGGTTTTGTACGCTATGTGGTATAGTACGAATTACGATCTTTCGATCACCGTTCCCACATTTGGCGACATTACATACGGTGACCAGTCGGCAGCGGGTAACATTACGATTACGAACAATTCCGGAAATGAAATGACGGACGTCACATACACACTGTCTGGAACATATGCAAATGATTTTACACTCTCTGATACGACGACGACATTCTCGACCGGCGGTGCCACTGTTTGGAAGATTCAACCGAATGCGGGCATAGGAGTCGGTGAACACAGTGTCACCCTTACAATAACCTACACCAAACAAAGTTGGTACTGGTGGTATTCCGAGACGAAGACATACACAGTCAACATATCAGTCATCGTAACAGCGAAAGACATCGCTTCAATGGAAACAGACATACCCGATCAGACGTACACCGGTTCGGCGATTACTCCGGTAATCTCCGGGATTACCGCGACGTATGCGTATCAATACAACACCGATGTCGGGACTGCTCTTGTGACCGTCACAGGCACAGGCAACTACTGCGGTACAGTTACGACGTCGTTCAACATAGTTCCGAAGCAGATCACAGAGGCAGATTTCACCATAGATACAAGCGATGTGGAATACACAGGATTGCCGATAATCAAGACGGTAACCTCCGATCTGATCCTCGACCGGGATTATACGGTGTCATATACCAACAACATATCGAAGGGCACAGTAACCATAACCATAAATGGAATTCTCAATTACAACGGAACTCTGATCTATAGCTATGACATCGTCGGTACACTGATAAAAGGATCAGATTTCGTGGTTGACACAAGTGATGTAGAATACACAGGATCACCGATAACCAAGACGGTAACCTCCGATCTTGTTCTCGGTACGGATTACATCGTGACCTATTCGGGGAACGATACCGACGTCGGTCCGGTGACGATGACCATCACGGGGATCAACAATTACGGAGGCAGTCTGTCCTATGAATTCAACATATTGCCCGCCGTCATATCCAATGTCGTCATAACGGACGTTACCGTACCTGTCGTGGGCGCAGAACCGGATACGGTCGGTATTGCCGGCAGCACGGCATACACGTTGACGGCAGGCGAGTGGTCTCCAAGCGTCGTCACATTCACACCGGGAACGTACACCGTCAGTTTCATCGTTTCACCGACCTCGAATTACGTGATGGGCGAAAACATCACCGCGACGATAGACGGTAATGCGGCGACCGTAACGTATCTTGACGGAATCGGATACGAAGTATCATACACATTCCCAGAGATATCTGGTCTGACCATAACCTATGAATCGGTGCCTGCGGCCACAGTTCCAGATCAGATCTGGGTACCGCAAAACGGATCCATGACATCAGCACAGATCAGTGCCGTGCCGACGGGTGTCAACGGGACCTTCGCAGGCTGGTATGCCGACGAGGCCTTCGAGACACAGGTCACGGAATCTACGGTTTTCACATCCGATTCTACGATCTATGCGAAGTGGACCTTCAAAGTGACGTACGATCCAAATGGCGGCAGCGGTACGACGGTCGACAACAACAATTACGTATACGGAGATTATGCCACAATACTCGATAGTAAGTTTGGTAAGACCAATTATGAATTTGTCGAGTGGAATACAAGTTCCGACGGTAACGGTTACTATTATTATCCAGGCTGGTACATTTACCCTATCGATTCTAACATCACTCTTTATGCCATTTGGGATGCTGGTAAATTGCAGGTGACCGTTCCGGAATTTCCTGATAACATCATATACGGATATGATCAGCCTGACGCGGTCCATCTCACCCTATATAACAGTGGTTCAAAGAAGATTACTAGTGTGTCTTTCACAAAATGGATAGAAGATGAAGATGAATTTGTTTTGTCATATTCCAATGTAAAAAGCATCACAAGTGGTCACTCCAACACAAGTTGGACAATACAACCCAAAACCGGTCTGAATGCGGGTACGTATACCGCGATTTTCGAAATTTCTTACGTATACAACGGCAACATCACTCGAAATGCCACGGTGGTAGTAACATTCACAGTCGATAAGGCACCGATAACAGGTGTTTCCATAAATAACGGTACGACGTTCACATACACCGGAACTGAGATCATTCCGACATTTTCCCAGTTGAACATAACAACGGTGACCGGACTCTCAAATTCTGATGTTGATATCACTGCAGTGAACAACATAAATGCTGGAACCGCAACGGTCACGGTGACCGCAAAGGAAGACGGTAACTATACAGGCAGCGTGTCAACGACATTCGCAATCGCTCCCAGACCGATAACCGTTGTCGAGATCACGGGGATCACGGTACCGGAATTCGGCGGTGTACCCGACACAACGGGTGTTGCGGGAGATTCGACATACACGATCTCCGTACTGGGATGGGATCCCAGCGATAATCCGTTCAGGTCCGGCGTGGAATACACGGTGAGTTCACTTGTCTACCCGGCTGCGAATTACATCATCAACGGAGATACGACAGCGACCATCGATGGTAACACGGCTACAATTACATCCGTGGACGGGACAACATATGAGGTAACGTACAGGTTCCCAGCGACGCTTGATTTGACCATTTCTTACAACACGTCTCAGGGGGTCACGCCCTCGCCCTCGCACATCAGCTATGGCGGCTCGTTGACCGAAGAGGACCTGGTTGCGCCTTCGGGAGGGACCACAGATTTCATAGGATGGTATCTCGAAGAGAATTTTGTCACCATGGTAACGACATCCACTACGTTCACGGCGGATGCAACCATATATGCCAAGTGGGTAGAGGTACTGGATGACGATATGGTCATCATCAACACGGACAGCGTCACATACACCGGGTCGGCGATCACCAAAGATATCAGCGTTGTTGACGGAACGGTCACCCTGGTTGAAGGCACCGACTACACGTTATCGTACTCCGCGGACAACACCGACGTCGGAACGGTCACGGTAACTGTAACTGGGATAGGAAACTACACTGGAAGTGTAGTTGATTATTTCATGATTATCAAAGCGGACTACGACATGTCAGGGATTGCATTTGCGGATGCGTCGTACATGTACGATGGTGGTGAACACACACCAGTTATCGCCGGAACGCTCCCGACTGGGGATGACGGGATAACCGTCACGGTGTCGTACTCCGCAGGCGCCACTGATGTCGGTTCGGTCACGATCATAGCTACGTTTGCCACTGTGAGCGGGAACTACAATGTTCCAAATGCAATGACGGCAGTTGCGACGATAACCGCCAAGCCGATCACCGTGACCGCGACCGCGGAGTCCAAGGTCTACGGGGACGCGGACCCGACACTCGCGTACACCAGCGACGGCCTCGTGGCCGGGGATTCGTTCACCGGCGCCCTGTCCAGGGCGGTCGGCGAGGACGTCGGCAGATACGCCATATCCCAGGGGACGTTGACCGCGGGAGACAATTACACCATAACCTTCACCGGCGCTGACTTTACGATTATTGCAAAGACGGTAACCGCAGGTATGTTCGATCCTATCGCGGATCAGACCTACACCGGGTCTGCGATCAAACCTGCCGTTACCGGTTCCGGTCTTGAAGAAGGCATGGATTACACCGTGACATACTCCAATTTCACCAATGCCGGAACAGCAACGGCCGCGATTACCGGAAAAGGGAATTACACAGGAACAACGACACTTGATTATACGATAAATCCGAAGGTGATAACTGCAGATATGTTCGATCCCATCGCGGATCAGACCTACACCGGGTCTGCACTCAGGCCAGCGATATCCTCCAACGCAGGTCTCGTTCAAGGATCAAATTATGATGTGAACTACTCCAATAACACGAACGTCGGAATAGCAACAGTAACCATCACCGGAAAGAACAACTACACAGGAACGCCGGTATTAAATTTCACCATAATCGCTAAGGATGTCATAATCACGCCGAATGTCGGTCTGTCCAAAGTATACGGTACCGTTGATCCGACACTCACTTACACCTCAAGTGTGCAGTTCTTGACATACACGGGAGTCTTGGTCAGGGAATCCGGGGAAGATGTCGGAACCTATGCGATCACGATCGGAACCCTGAGCGCTGGTAGCAACTACAATCTAATCATCAACGAGACGCCAGTGATGTTCACGATAACCGCCAAGACGATAGCGTCCGAGATGATCAGCCTTGAGTACACGATCCACGAGTATACCGGAGGGGAACTCTCGCCGTCGGTTACGGTAATGGATGGATCGAAGACTCTGGTCCTGAACACCGATTACACGGTATCGTACTCGCCGAACGTCAACGTCGGAACGGTGACGGTGACGATAGACGGAACGGGCAA
>JBAYAO010000050.1:0-9820 GCA_041669745.1 Candidatus Methanomethylophilaceae archaeon
AATAGATCTTGCACGTGGTCTGAATCGCTTCCAATACATTCTCTTCGGTGGCGGACATATAAGTCCCGACCGAACTGGCATCGGAGTTCTGGTCTATGGAATTGTATATGGAGTACACAAGCGCTTTGTCCTCCCTGACGCCCTGAAATAGCCTGGACGATGAACCTGAACCTAGTATGGCACTCAGCAGGACCAGTGGTATGCGATCCTGATGACTGGCCGGATATCCCTGGAATCCGATTCCCACGTAACAGTGGTCCCCTTTCCTCCTGTAGTATTTGTAAGCGGGCCCGTAGCAAGTCGGTGCTCTTCTGACATTCGCGGTACCATTGGGCATGGGATCGAAATTGGACTCGGCCCATTCCATGACGTCATCGGATTCAACCGCTCCGCATGCGAACACTATAAGATTCGGTTTCCTGTACTTCTCATCGTAGTATTCCCTGAGGTCGTTATAATCCAGACCCCTCACGATCTTTGAGGTTCCGGCCTCATTCTGTGACAATTCGTGACCTCTCCACATTGTTTCTGCGAACAATTTGTGTATGTACGACTCCGGATCGTTCTCCCACATACTGATCTCCTGAAGGACGATTTTCTTTTCCAGATTCGTATCTTTCTTGCTTATGACAGGATTGGTCACGATATCGGCCACCAGATCCTTGGCAGTCTCTGCAGTATCTTTCATCGTGACACCGTAAAACGCAGTGACCTCCTTTGCTGTGAATGCGTTGATCTCCCCGCCCGCCCCCTCTATCTCCTTCGACATTTGGAATGACGAACGTGTCTTTGTCTCCCTGAACACCACGTGTTCCAAAAGATGCGATATTCCCATCACATCTTTCGCTTCGTCCCTGGATCCGGTATTCACAGCCACCATGTATCCGGAACTGATTGCGTCGGGTATCGTATCCGTAACCACTGGTATGCCGCCAGATGTTTTTTCAAAGGAAACGGTCGTTTTTGCCATGTTTCCGGTTTAGTACTGATCGCATTAATACATTTGCCCATCTGCACATCCCGTGGAACAATTTGATTCAGCGGTGAAAACGGTACGCCTTGCGGGTAATTGTTAAATCCCTGATGCATATGCATTGGACATGAAACTGGTTCCTACGGAATTCTTCGTCACATCAGGCTCAGCAATAAGCAAGGTGTCCGATCTGAATGCATTTGATCAGGCCCTTTTGGGAGCTGGGATCAGCGAACAGAATCTGGTTGCCGTCTCCTCTGTGATCCCCAGAGACGCTGAATGTGTCAAACATGCGGATCTGCCAATGGGTGCGGTCACACATTGTGTTCTGGCACAGATGAGGGGTACGGAGGGGGAGACCGTCTCAGCGGGAATTGTTTACGCCTTCCGCAAGGACGGCAATGGCGGATATGTGGCGGAAGGACATATCCACGGCTCAGAGGAGTGCCTCAGGAAAGACCTGGAGTGGAAAATGGAAGAGATGGCAAGGATACGGAAGACCGAACTGGATGGCTTCACGTACGTGATCGAGGAATTGAGGATCCCCCGGGACAATTACGGATGCTGTGTTGCCGCATTGGTCTTCACGGACTATAGAGCGTGAAAATGTACGGCATCATAACCTGCTCCGGCTGCAAGAGGAATCGAATTATAGATCTTTCCGTTTCGTCCACCGCCTGTCCGTATTGCGGAAAAAAAGTCGACACGAAGGTCGCCGCTGTCCTATTCAGCGATGCGGATCAGAACATTGTACGTGATGCGCTTGATGCATTGAGCGGTTTCACAGCCGAAGAGAAAGATGAACGGACAGACAGTGATCCCCTTTCGACCCTCGCCTACAGGGTGGACCACTGTTCCGATGTGGAAACGAAGATGAAGATGATCGCCGACGGACTCACGGAGATTTTCGGCAGTTTTACGGTCAAGGACGTCGAAGACCTGGTGTACAAGGATGGAAAGAGATACGTACAGGCGATGCTGGAGGCCTGTATGATATATGAAACCGAGTACGGCCGTTACAGAACGTGATCATCCAGGCAAACCGCTGCTGAACAGATCCCAGATATAACGGTGCACAGCTTCGGAGGAGCACACCGTCAATATCAGAAAACCGACGGCCAATAAAGCGATGCCTCCGAGAACCTTCAATTTGGACATCATATCATCTCGGAAGATCTTCCCTATTCCTTCCCTGCATCTTCAGTACATCACGGATCACGCCGGGCAGATTGACACACGTGGTACGATAGAAACATACGACCGCCAGTATCAATGCGAACGCCATGGTGACATACGAAAAATAATAACCGTACGACGACCCGTATATCGATAGGTATGTCGGCAACATCAACAGCTGATACGCCACATCGATCAATAACGCCTTCAGGAAGAACTCCCAGGGTTTGTATCTTGCAATGCCCTCTCCTATTATCGTACCTGTGCCGGCGTTCAAAAATATCTGCTGCAACACAAGAACCATCACTATGATCCAGGATAATGCATCCACATCGATGTTGACCGTGATGAAATACGCCATCCCGAATGCCATTGCCGTACCTATGCCCAGTCCCAGACCGAAACCGTAGAATATCGAATCGGATAGCCCATGGAACCTTTTAAGATTCAACGTCACCATCTTCACGATCTCCAGCATGACACCGAAAAGGATGGCGACGAGCATGCTCCCCCACGACAGATACGTATAGACAACGAAGAGCACGGTTCCTTCCACAAGACCGACGGCGAAAAGCTTGAATAGCATGGGATCACTGAAAAAAGGTTCTTCCACCGCGGGGTACGTGTATCTTCTCAACACAAAGTACATTACTGACAATGCCACTGCGAATGCCAAGAATGCCGCTATGCTCATCGCGTACTGCATGGTTCTCCAATAGTGGAGACGATTAATAATCTTTCCATATCAGACTATCTTGTCATAGTAGTGAACGACCATACATGATTCCTCACATCGACCACATGAATTGCATTTACTGGGGTCGATGTGCAATCCGTCTTTGATCGTAATGGCATGTCTGGAACATTTCTTTAAGCAAATTCCGCATGATGTGCACATCTGTGATCTTAAGAGTGCCTTTACGGATCTCTCGAACAGCATCTCCGCATCTTTTACGTCGGAGGCGACGATCGATATCTGGCCTCCACCGAACAGTTTCGCCGTTCCGTTGTGTGTTTTCAGTAACGCGATCTCGTATTCATCGGAATAACGAACGTTTCCGACGGCCCTTAACGCATCTTCGACTGCGGAGAAACCCCTGTTACGCGGTACGGAGACCACGGCCTCGATGGAATAGCCTCCTGCAGCACAGGATGATGCTCCCCTGAGCATTCTTACAGACGGCCCGCTCGCCTTTTCGGGCTCTGTTCTGAGTCCCAGTCCTTCTGCAAAACGTAACATCTTGGGAGGCAGCACCTTCCACCTCCAAAAGCCCATGTCCACAAACTCCTTAGGCAAACCCTTCTCCTTCGCATAGTCATAGAGATGGCCTTCCCACGCGGAATACAGCTCCGGGTGTATTCTTCCCGTGTTCTGCCATTCACTCGCAAGACATGATGCACATAGATAGCAGCCGATCCTCTCGAAGTCCCTCTCGTACAATGGATTGTAGTCCATCCCCTTCATCCAAATGTAGCCCCAGACATCTGCCGCCGTCCATGTCCTTATCGGATTCAGTGTCGTCTGGTTAGGTACAAAGGGGTTTCTGGAAACGAAACCGATGTGCGATCTGGCAAAGGATTCCAACATCCTGTTGCCCTCTATCGTTATGGTGCCATCCGGAAAGTCTTTCGAGATCATCTCGGTCATCGGTCCCAATTTGCATACTTTACAACACCATCTGAAATCTTTTGCCGGAGGGCCGAATGTATCCACATTGTTCCAGAATGATTTCCCCGCATTGGCCTCGTGAAGTACCAGATTTGACATTTTAGTAAATTTGTGGACATATTCTACCGTTTCCGGAAATTCCAATCCTGTGTTCACGAACAATAATTCTGGATCTTTTATCGCCTTTGATGCTATTCCGAATGCGGCAAGCGAATCCTTTCCCCCGGAGAACGAGACGGTTATCCTCTGTTTTTTTCCCCTGATGAAAGATTTTACGTCACTGACAGCGTTGGACTCCATATCCAGAAGGTGCTTTAGATTCGATCTGACGAATTCCTCCCTACCCGAATCGGATGACAGCGGTCTGTCGGAAACACCGTCCAAATCCCTGATTTTGACGGCTTTGTCCATGCTTCTGAGTGCATCGCTATCGCCAAACGCTATGCCGGTACCTATCTTTCCGCCCTTCCTGAGTATCAGGGATGAACCCTCTTTGAAGTCACCGACGATATCCTTGATGTTTTCTCCAGGAATGAATTTACCTTTCAGATGTCCTGACATGGAACCGAAAGTAACAATATTCTTGCTGGCACATGTATTGAAGATCTCTGCGCCCGCTTGCCTCAATTCAAGACTGTACCTTCCTTTGACGATATTGAATCTCAAAACGGCGATAACTGCACCGTGCGCAATAATCTCGTCGGTCCTGTCTTCCCCAGATACCTTGTTGAGAAATATCGCTTTTCCGTCCAACGGTTCTGAAGTACCGAAGTTCTCCCTGAACATGGAAAGTATCAGCCTGACACCGTCACCCATGCACGGTCTTATATCACCGGGACTGTTTATCTCAAATTCCCTCACTTCAGCCCCGCAGTCACATCTTCCACCGAGAATCAGGGTTCCGCAAACGTCGCACCATAGATATCTCTCCTTTCCGTGTGCGACGTTATTCGGATTCATCAGCGGATAATGGGAGGATGTACTATAATACGATGCTTTTTATCTGTGTCCACAAATCAGGGTCACCATGAGCTATCGGGATGACGGCACCATACATTTGAATCCGGGTTTTCGTAAACCCTCGTTCAGCAGCATCGAGATAAGAGATATCCTGATCTCGATGCTTGTTCTGTCTGTTGCATTCACGATTATCTTTGCACGCAGCAACAATTCATATTTCAGCAGGGATATCGTCATCAACACCGTTTGTTGGTTGGGTGTTTCACTCGTAATTGTCGCCTCGAGTTTCATCATGCATGAATTCGGACATAAGTTCGTGGCTCAGAGATACGGCGCATGGGCGGAATACAGGATGTTCCCCGGCGGACTTGTTATGTGCCTGGTCTTCTCGTTACTTGGATTCCTGTTCGCAGCACCTGGCGCAGTATACATCAACGGAAGGATAGACAAGGAGATGAACGGTAAGATCAGTGCCGCCGGCCCGATGGTCAATCTGGTGCTTGGATCTGTATCCTTCGTCGTCTGCTATCTTACCACTGGCGTCGTTTCCGGTATATTCGGATTGTTCACGTATCTCAACGCATTCTTGGCATTGTTCAATATGATACCCGTGATGCCCTTGGACGGGTCCAAGATAGTCAAGTGGAACGCTCCGGTCTACATAGGAATGGTGGTTACGGGGATCCTGCTGGTATACCTGTATTTCATGGTACTCGTCTGATATCACATGTATTCTTCGCACGGATACCTGAGATGGGTGAGGATCGAACCTTCCCACTGCTCCAGCTTCCCTGGATTCAGAATATTATTCGGATCCATTGCCTTCTTGATGGCGATGATCGATGAAAGTTCTGATGCTCTTTCCTTTTGGAAATTGGGAGCCTTCGAGATTCCTACTCCATGCTCTCCCGTAACCGTTCCGCCCAGGGCTATCGTTGCATCGAATATCTCATCCACAGCCTTCGATCCTCTGTCCCAATCATCTTTCGACAGCGGATCGAGGAGCATCTTCGTATGAAGATTTCCGTCAGAAGCGTGACCGTAAGTCGCCACTGTGACATTGTACTTTTCCGCGATTTTCTGATACGCGACCACCGCATCCGGAATCTTGGAAACGGGAACCGCCATATCGTCGGCCAATGAAACAGACGAATATCCGGGCTTCAATGCGGAAAGAGACGTCATCACAGATTTTCTTGCAGATGTCCATGCCGCTATCTGTTTCTTGTCATGTGACGGTGTGACCGACGTCGCACCGACCTTCTTAGCTATGTCTGCGACCGTATTAAGGTCCCTTTCGACCTGTTCCGGCTCTCCGTCGACTTCTATTATACACAGTGCATTGCAATCGGGCAGAGGATTTCCCTGTGACTTGTTGACCGCTTCTATGGACACTGAATCCATGAGCTCACAGGAACTCGGTATCAGCGGTTTCGCTATTATGGCCGATACACAGCGACCCGCATCCTTCACAGAATCGAACGCTACGAGCGCAGATGCTGATGCATGAGGTTTTGTGGCCATCTTGAATGTTATCTCCGTTATGATTCCGAGGGTCCCTTCGCTTCCGCATAGAAGACGCGCCAGTTGATATCCCGATGAATCCTTGATGGTCCTGGTGCCTGCGTGGACGATCTCCCCGTCGGCTTTGACGAATGTGAGACCAAGAACATAATCTCTTGTCGCACCGTATTTGACCGCTCTCATTCCAGAGGCGTTCGTTGCAACCATTCCCCCGACCTGACAGGCCTCGGCAGAACCCGGTGAGCAGGGAAAGAAGAATCCATACTTGCCGAGTTCGTCATTCAATGCATTATAGACGCATCCCGCCTGGACGTCGACCCAGAGATCGCCCACGCTGACCTTGAGGACTTTATTCATCCTTGCCATGTCCATCACGATGCCGCCATTGATCGGGACCGCCGAACCGCATAGCCCGGTACCAGCGCCCCTCGGAACGACTGGAATACATTCAGCATTGGCGATTTTCATGACCTCCGATACCTGCTCCGTAGTTTCGGGCTGAATGACCATCTCCGGAGTATTGTGGAAGATCGATGCATCGAATCCGTATGTATACAGATCTGCAACCTTCGTCGAATAGCCGTCCTTTCCCACGATCGCCTCGATCCTGCTGACTATGTCCTGATCCAAAACTAGCACCGTACCGCATTAATGCAAGTTAAAGTTATAAAATATACGATGAGCGAACGTACCGTTTTCCTCGCGGTTGGAACGTACCGTGACGGTAAACCCTATAAATGTTACCTCAGATGCCCTGATATGAAATCAAAGATTGTCCTTCTGGGACCACCAGGATGTGGAAAGGGAACACAAGCTGAACTTCTCAGTGATAGATTGGGCTTTGTAAGACTTTCGACCGGCGATATGCTTCGTGAAGCTGTGAGAAACAAAACCGACTTGGGAAAAAAGGCCAAGGAATACATGGATGCAGGTGCACTTGTACCAAACGACCTCATAATCAGTCTGATGAAATCCAAAATCGAGGGTCTTTCCGGTGCTTTTCTTTTGGATGGATTTCCCAGGACCATAGAACAGGCAGATGCGCTATCCAAGGAAATCGATATCGATGCAGCGATAAATCTTGATGTCGAAGACAAAGAGTTGATAGACAGACTGACCAAAAGACGCTCTTGTCCAGACTGCAATTCCGTGTATCATCTGCTCTACAAACCGCCGAAGACTGAAGGAACCTGCGATAAATGCGGCGGAAAGCTCTACCAAAGGGACGACGATGCCGAAAAAACCGTGAGAAACAGACTCAATGTGTATCGTGACAACACTTTCCCACTCATCGAATACTACAAGAAGGAGGGGAAACTCATCACCGTAATGGGTGTTGGCAGCATAGATGATATCTTCTCCGAGATAGAGAAAGCGCTAAGATGAAACCTGACGTGGGATTCACCCACGTCAATCCGGACCCCACCGGAATCAGCTAACCGTTCGCACGTTGCTTGCTTCAAACACGTACTTGTGAACGATCCTGTCCTCTCTGACCTCTTCGCTCGACAATACCACGTAAGGTATGTCCGTCGTAAGGGAGATGAGTTCGGAGAAGAAACCCTGGTAGAAACTGGATACCATCTTGGAGACCGATTTGTCATTGTCCAGGTAACATGACAGCACGATTGTCATCGGAATATATGTCATAAGGGTCACTGACTCTGCTCCGATCATGTCGCTGTTCTTGCATATCTTGTCCATTATGCCTTCTATCTTGCAATCGGAATTGTTTTCTTTGACAGCCTTCGCATATTCCGAACCCACGAGACGGGCTGAATCACTCAGATCCAAACCGATGATATCACATCCGTACGAAAGGAAATCGAACAAGGACCTGAAGAACGTCTCCGGGTTCTTCGTAGCCCTCACCATTGCAGCATAGGCCTTCTTTTCCGCACCTTTGACCGGTGCTTTCTGGGTCAATATCCTGACGGATGTGGGTTTGTACAGTACCTTCCTATTGTCTATCTGGTTGTCCGATATGGCGATCAATCCGCTATCGAGCATCTTATTGAGATTGGAGAAGACAGTGGATTGTGATATGCCTAGGTCCCTGGAGAGTTCCGACAGTGTGTACGGCGAGATCCTGAGCTTATCGAGTATGCATATCTGGGTCATGTTTGAATTATAGATCATGCCTCTGTCCGTTGCGTAAAGTTCAAAATACTCGGCCGAATCATCGAACTTTACCGACATCGTCTCATAGCCTATGACCGTCTTTGAAAACTTTTCACCCATCCCGGATTCAGGCTCTAGAACGAACTTGAATTTTGAATTGTCGCTGCCGAATACCTCGGCATTCGATGTCCGATAGGATAATCCTGTATGATCCGAGAGCGCCTGCATCACAAATCCCATTGTCAGTTTGAAGAAATTGTCTGGTTTTGAAGTAGTACCATAGTCCAACTGCATGATGATCGTGAGCGGAACAAACGTGAAAACCGTGATATCTGGTAGGTGCGCCTTGATGGCGTATGTCTTCAACTTCGGTATGATCTCTTCCACCTTGTCGGACCTGAGATCGTCCTTCATGACGGTGGCCAGCGTTGCCCCTGTCTTTTCCATTACGGGCCCCATGTCGAGACCTATCTTGGAAGAGTAAAAATTGACGAAGGTCACTATGCTCCTGTAGAAATAACCTGGATCTGAGACTGCTTTACCGAGCACATCGGTCAAAGGCTCATCGAAACTGGGATCTGGCTCAACAGATTCTATCAGTTTCATCGCTATCAGAGAGTACAGTATTTTTCTGTTGTCGTCACTGGATCCGTACGAAATAACAAGACCTCTGTCCACCATCTTGCTCAGATTAGAGAACAGGGTCGAGAGCGGAATATTCAAAGTGCGAGAGAGATCCGCAAGTGTTTTGTCGCCATTTGCAAGTTCACCTAGAATCGACATCTTTGCACTGTCGGTAATCGAAACGATCCCCTCTTCCGTCAGATATGATTGAAAACCGCTTGCACCGATCTCTTGTGTTTTTTTCCTCGACATGGTGTTCACGTAACTGGCATGACAAACTATTCTCAATAATAATACATTTCGTGAAAATGAAATAAATCAACCACGCGAATCGAGTACATCAACTGAAAATCTGAAGAAAAGTTCCTTTCAAACCGTTATTCATAGACGACCTTCGTAAAGATAATGGTTTCGTCACGCTGCGAAAGTTATTAAAACCAGTGTGTGATAGCCCGACCGATAGCCCCATAGTGTAGTGGTCAATCATGCGGGATTCTGGATCCTGCGACTGCAGTTCGAATCTGCATGGGGCTACCACTGTTCGCCTACTGTATCATATTTCTCTTTCCGAACCGTCCGCCAGGCCTCTGAAGAAATCCGCTCCTTCTTCCGGTCCTCTTGCGATCATGACGTCCCCTTCCCTCAGGACCTCGTTCTTATCCGGCCCGTATATGTATTGGTTTCCGCGTTTTATCGCGATCAGATACATACCGCAGTGACTGCCCAATCTTATATCGCCGAGCGTCCTGTCCTTCAGTATCGAATTACCGGCA
>JBAYAO010000051.1:0-9594 GCA_041669745.1 Candidatus Methanomethylophilaceae archaeon
ATAATCAAGAGTGTGGCACGAGTTTCCCGTCTGCGTTAATTCCGGTTGCGGAGTTTTTGACGGGGCGCCGTTCACGTGAGAATTTTTGCATTGACGCCATTGATAGATACTTTTGTAGGTCTTGATGTTGTCAATCCTTCAGATCTTATTCGAAGTTAACAATATAACGATCATCGCGTTGAATACAGATCAGAATCTCAGCGATTGACGGATTTTCATAATAAGTGTACAAGCTGCTACGGTTCTTCAATCGGCCTTCAGAATTCTGTAGATCAGAGAAAGATGGCCCTTATCAACGACCTCACAGTTTATCAATTCAAGTTGAAGTCTATTCGGTATTGACAAACTTCTGAACACACAGGGGGTATTGATACCTATCAGACACGGCGATATAACGAGACTGATTTCATCGACAAGCCCTTGTTCTATGAGTTTATTCGTCAATGTCCCGCCACTATCCGTTCTGAGTATTCTGCAGTTGTATTTTTTGTGCAGAATCTCGAATGCTTCGGTGTAGTTCACATGGTCTTCTCCGGCAACGATGAAATCGTAATTACGTTCATCCAAATAGTCGAGATAGGACTCGGGTGTGGATGCGGATACTAAGATAACAAAATCCTTACAATATTCTGTATCTCTAAAAACATGTAAATTACGTAGTTTTCCGCGACTATCCGGTACGACCCATAGAGGTCTTTTGTCGTTCGGCTCGTCCACTGGTTTCACAAAATTCCTTTCAGTTTCTGGAGGATATTGTTCTGCCGCCATACGAATCGTTTCACTTCCAAACAGCAGCATATCAGCATTGAATCGATTGGCGATTTCATAATAGATGCCCGTATCTACAAAACCACGAATGCAACCATCTAAACTTTGTTCTGCATGCATTATAACCTTCGGTCTCATTAGTTTCCTCCATGAGTTGTACTTCTCATCATTAGTAAAACGATCTCGGGTTTTATTGTTTATATCTTTGTCGCGAATGTTGATGGGGCGTTTCTTTAGATCGTTCATTCTGTTTCATTTAGAAAGAAAGTACTTCACATCAAATAAAATCATGACCCACAGTGAACACAGATATCATTAAAAAGTAACAAGACTGAATGTGTGCTGTGACTGTATTAGAAAAAAAGAATGGAATAACATATCGTAACGTCGATGAAAATGATGTTCCAATGATTTTTCAGAAGATCAAAGATCTTGCGGAGTATGAAGGAAAGACAAAAGAGGTCATTTCTACAGAGGAGGACATTCATTACATCCTATTTGTAAAGAAGATAGGATATGCTGTTGTCGCTGAAGGTGAGGCCGGTCTTGTCGGTCTTCTTCTCTATTACGACATTTTTTCAACGTTCAAGGGAAAAGCCGGAATCTACATCGAGGATCTGATAGTTGACAGGAATCACAGACATATGGGCATAGGAAAAACGCTTTTGGAGCTGGCATTCAGAATTGCAGGCAATGGTTATGTCGAGTGGATGTGTCTCAGACACAATGTTTCTGCACAGGAGTTTTACAAGAAGATGGGCAGTGAATACATAGATGAATGGGTATTGTTCCGCAAGGATTTATGAAAATTATGTTTTTAACATAGATTCGACATTTGTCTATTTTAATTTACTTTTAGACTGATTCATAGTAATAAAAGAATATATGAATAAAAAACGAAATTTTGTAATTACCAATCAAAATTGTCGTATTTTATTATTAAAAACATGTTACATCTTTTTTGTTTTTGCATTTATTGTTGTCATATCATATACAAATTTTAAAATGCAATTCTAATCTCTGTTTAACAAAATATTCATTTAAACATAAAAGTACATATATCATTAGACATTTGTCTAATTAAAACGGCTTAAATTAGATGCAAAAAATAAATGGAGAGAACAAAATTGAAGGTGTATAAGAAGATCCCGCTAGCACTTCTTGCGTTCGTCGCGATTGCAGTGCTGATGATACCTGGCGTATCTGCTTCCGACGGGGGAGAAGAGGTTCTCAATACAGTGGACATGACCTGGATCATTGTAGCTAGTGCATTGGTGTTCATGATGGCACCGGGAATTGCACTGTTCTACGGAGGCATGTTGAGGAAACAGAGTATGACCTCGACGATCTCACAGTGTATTTTGGCCATGGGGCTGGTGTTCTTTGTCTGGATACTTGTTGGATATTCGCTTGCATTCAGTGGTGATGTGGGCGGATTCATAGGAAATCTGGATAACATATTGGCCATGAACGTTCCTTACGATGCCAGTACGCTCGGATACACGATCCCTGACATGGAATTCCTGATATTCCAGGGAATGTTCGCGCTTGTGACAGCGTGTATAGTCGTAGGTGCCACTGCAGAAAGGGCAAGATTCCCAGCGATAATGGCATTTCTTGCCATCTGGACGATACTTGTGTATGCACCGATGGCACACATGGTCTGGGGAGGAGGTCTCCTGTCGACTGGTTTCGGACTCATAACGACGCTCGATTTCGCGGGCGGTACTGTGGTTCACATATGTTCAGGCATATCAGGTATAGCAGTAGCATTGGTGGTCGGAAAGCGCAGTGCAAAGACGATAAAGGAGAGACCGCACAACATCCCATTGATGTTTCTAGGTGCCTCCATTCTTTGGATAGGCTGGCTGGGATTCAACGGCGGATCGGAACTAGGTGTTGACGGAATATTGATCAACGTATTGGCAGTCACCTTAGTAAGTTCTGCCGTGTCCACGATCGTATGGAGCCTGGTTCAGTATTTCCATGTCGGACGCGTCAGTCTCAGCGGTATCTGCGCAGGTTGTTTGGCCGGATTGGTGGCCATTACGCCGGGATGCGGTTTCGTGGAAGTGCCTGCAGCCATAGTTATAGGTGCGATAGGTGCGATAGTGTGTTACTTCGGCGTTATATTCATGAGAGAGAAGTCCGGAGTCGATGATGCGCTGGATGTATTCGGTATCCACGGTATAGGAGGCATATGGGGCGCTATCGCTACTGGTATCTTCGCAATTCCTCTGCTGGCATGGGATGGCGTTGGAGGTCTTCTGTACGGAGATGCCTCGCTGTTCGTTGGACAGATTGCGGCAGTGGCATTCACTCTGGTATATTGTTTCGTTGTGTCCTTCCTGATAATGAAGGGATTGTCCTACGTAATGAAGATCCGTCTGACTGAGGAGGAAGAGATGATCGGGGCCGATATAATAGAACACGGCGAATCGGCATATGACATGTGAGTGTGATTCAGATGAAGATGATTATCGCATATATCCGACCGGAGAGACTTCAGAACGTCAAAGACGCACTCAAACTGAAAAACGTGAATGGGATGAGCATTACCAGTGTCAGAGGACGCGGGTCACAGTCAGGACTAAAATTCACGAACAGGGTCGGTGAGTTTGTGGTCGACGAGATTGAGAAAATCAAGCTTGAGATAGTGGTGGAGGACATCATGGAAGATATGGTGATAGATACAGTCGTAAGTTCTGCTTCCACCGGACGTATAGGGGACGGAAGGATCTTCGTTCTTCCCGTTGAGAGGTCGGTCAAAGTTCGCAGCGAGCAGGTTTGAAAGACTTCGTTCAAACCATTTATACAAATCCTTTATCAAATAGAATGGAGAAAATAAGATGGAAAACAATGAGAAGATACTTGAGGATCTCAAGGTTTCGATAGAAACCTGGAATCCCAAGATGGCAGAGTCTGCGACAAAAGCGGCCATCGAGGCTGGTCTGTCCCCAAGGGATATTGTGGACAAGGGACTGGGAAAGGGAATGGAGGTCGTCGGAAAGCAATTCGACGAAGCGAAGATCTTTCTTCCGCACGTTGTAGCAGCATCCAAATCGATGGAGGCAGCGCTAAAGATTCTCGCCCCTCTTATGGAGAAGGGGTATTCTGCCACAAAGGGAACCGTCATAATGGGTACTGTGGAAGGAGACATACACGAGATAGGAAAGAACGTATGTACCGCCATGCTGAGGGGAGCTGGATACAAGGTTATCGATCTGGGTCCTGATGTGTCACCTGATGCCTTCATCAAGGCTGCCAAAGAAAACGATGCGAAGATCGTGGGAGGTTCCGCATTGATGACGACGACACTCATGGTCCAGAAGGACCTTGTAGCTCAGATCAAAGAGGAGAAGCTGGACATCATGACTATATTCGGCGGTGCCCCTTGCAGTAAGAGTTGGGTCGAGAGTATAGGCGGCGATGGCTATTCTGCATCCGGCGCGGAGATCGTGAGTCTCGTCGATTCTCTTTTGATGGGGTGAGAAGATGGCTGCAGAAAGACCATTGTCGATATTCGATGTTTATGACCGTTTCCTAAAGGGAACCAAGACGGACGAAAGCGAATGGGACTATGTGACCATTCCCACGAATGCCATGGCGATGAAGGAGAAGTACAAACTTGACTTCGGAGATAAGATGATACCGGAAGACAAGGACGTGAAGGACAGACTGTTCCATGCTGGATTGGAGATGCTTGTCACAACAGGTTTCTACAACACAGATCTGAAACGTGTCATGCACATGACCGAAGAAGAAATCATGGAGGGTGTGAAGAAGACGCCGAAGAGTCTGCTCATGGGAGAGGGAAGGGACGCGGTTCATTTCGTACCCCGTCACGGGAATGCAAATTTCAAGCCAGTGATACAGGGCGGTCCGACAGGTTCTCCGATATCGGAAGACGTGTTCATACAGGTGATGCAGAGCTATGCTCAGGAAGCTACGGTGGATATGCTCGTTAACGGTGTGATGTCCACAATAGAAGGTCATCCTGCAACGACCAACACACCCTATGAGATACGTGCGACTATGGCAGAGTTAAGGGCGGTGAAGGAAGCCAGAGTGAGAGCCGGAAGACCTTATATGGCCATATAGGGACCTGAGACACCGCTGTCCGCGGCGGGACGTCTCTCATCGGATATGGTCCATGCAGGTCATAGAATCTGTGATGCTCACGAGTGTTCACAGTTGAACGAGCTCAAGATGGATATGACAGGACTGAACATGCTCGCAGGGTGGACTGCCAACGGCGATACGATAATGATCGAGCAGATGCCGATCTTCGGAGGATACTGCGGCGGAGTCGAAGAGACCGCGATATGCGATGTGGCGACCACACTTGCATCATTCGCACTGTTCAGTGGTAATTTTCATCTTGATGGTCCCATCCATATAAGATGGGGTATAACCACCTCGAGGGAGACGCTGCAGATTGCGGCACATGCAGCAGCGGCAATAGATGCCAACACAGACCTGTTGCTTGCGAACCAGTACTATCCGACAGCAGGACCTTGTACAGAGATGTGTCTCATCGAGACGGCAACGCAGGCCATCAATGATACCGCTTCGGGAAGGGAGCTGCTTTCAGGTTCGGCTGCTGCAAAGGGTGTCGTTCAAGATAAGACGACAGGAATGGAAGCAAGGATCATGGGAGAAGCGGCGATAGCCACGGCAGGAATGTCTATACAAGATGTAAACGAGATCCTTGAAAGGTTGGTGAGCAGCTATGAGAAGAATTACAACAATGCTCCTGAAGGAAAGCGCTTCCAGGAATGTTATGACGTTCAAACGGTTAAGCCTACAGCGGAATACCTCACCGTGTACGACAATGCGGTGAAGACATTGATCGAGGCGGGTCTTCCTATGAAGGGTTAGGTGTTTGAAGAAAACGCTTTATCATCTCCGAAACTGTTTTCAAACATTTTCCTCCGAAAACCATTTAATCAAACCTTTTACATCTTTTTTCATGAATCGTCGTCGGGTCTCCTCAGCTGTCTTATGGGAATGACCAATTAAGTATAATTTTGATTTTGATTTTAATGGACAATTGACTAGATTCTAAAAATATTTAGATGAAAAGTAGCATAAAATACTATTAATACTAGATGAATGTCTAGTGTGATTGTCTATAACGAACAAACTCAGTGGGGGAAGATCTGGGATCGCCAGGCCTCTACAGCCGTGGTAGCCGGGTTCGATTCCCGGTTCTCTCGCCTTGTCGGTTCATGGGGTATCAGAATGGATGTACATTTCACAGTTCCGCAGGTGCAGAGGTTGAAGGAATTAGGATGCGACGTCGCAGATGATGGATTTAAAAGCGTAAGTGAAAGGGAAAGCGCATTTGCGTCTATTATGACAGATCTGAACAGAGACAATCTATCCGACATAGAGAGTTTCAGGGCCCAACCGAGGAGGAACGAATTATCAGATATCGAGTTCTTGCTAGCTGGCAAACTCATCGAACTAGGATTCATGGAATTCAAGACGCCTACGATAATATCCAAGGATGCATTGGACAAGATGTCCATAACAGAAGGACATCCACTAAGGAGACAGGTATTCTTCATCGACGATAAGAGATGCATGAGACCAATGCTCGCACCCAATCTGTATGTATCGATGAAGAATCTTAGAAAATGCATGGATGGGCCGATCGGGTTCTTTGAGATAGGCCCCTGCTACAGGAAGGAATCACACAGTTCCAGGCATCTTGAGGAATTCACTATGCTGAATCTTGTGATAATGGACCCCGACGAGGAACCCATGTCATGTTTGAGATCCTGCATATCGAAGATCATGGAATTTCTGGGAATGGAATATGAACTGAGGGTCTGTCATTCGGATGTGTATGTCGAGACAATCGACGTGGAAGTGGACGGTCTCGAGGTCGCCTCGGGTGCCGTGGGCCCGCACATCCTCGATAAGGCACACGGGATTTGTGAGCCATGGTGCGGAGTCGGATTCGGTATCGAACGTCTTCTGATGATCAAAAGAGGCGATAACAGCATTCGTAGGTCCGGTCGGAGTCTAGCGTATCTGAACGGCGCAAGGATCGATATATAGGGGGTTGATTTGTTTGGACACTCGTTTAAAAGATGTTCTGGAATCGGCACTTTCCAGAGAGGAATTGTCCAGGGAAGATATAATGTACCTGTTGTCCTGCGAGGATAAACATTCGGAGGATCTTATATTCGAAGCTGCAAGATCGATGACGGAAAGGACGTTCAGAGGTAAGGTGTACACATACGGGTTTGTTTATTTCTCGACCTACTGTCATAACGATTGTAGTTTTTGCTACTACAGGAGATCCAACGATATAGATCGGTACCGAAGGACAGTGGAAGAGGTCGTGGATACTTCATATGCTCTAAGGGATGCGGGCGTCAATTTGATAGATCTCACGATGGGTGAAGATCCGGTTGCGTACAGAAACGAATACGCCGGTCTGTTACATCTGGTGAATGCGGTAAATGATGCGATCGAATTGCCAATAATGGTATCCCCGGGTGTAGTGGCCAGCAGTGTGCTTCCGCGTCTCAGAGCTGTCGGAGCGGATTGGTATGCATGCTATCAGGAGACACACAATCGCGAACTCTTTCGTAGACTCAGGACGGATCAGGATTACGAAAGAAGGTTCGATATCAAGAAACAGGCATTCTCGGCAGGCATGTTGGTGGAAGAGGGAATCATGACGGGCATAGGGGAAACGAAGGAGGACATTGTGGATTCTGTCATGATAATGAGGGATTCAAGTCTCAGACAGGTCAGGGTGATGACATTCGTTCCGCAGAGTGGTGCGCCGTTGGTATTCAATCGCCATCATCAATCGTCTGAATTGAGGATAATGGCTGTACTGAGACTTACAAATCCGGATAAACTCATACCTGCCAGTTTGGATATAGAGGGCATCTCAGGATTGGAATCCAGATTGAACGCAGGGGCGAATGTTATAACCTCGATCGTTCCATCAGATCGATCCCTTGCCGGTGTGGCACAGCATGAATTGGATATAGACAACGGAAACCGTTCTCCAGATCATGTATACGAAGTATTGGACGATCTCGGATACAGTACTGCGACCGGTAACGAATACAATTCATTCATCGAAAAGTGGAGTGTGGGGGGCAGTCGATGAGACTCTGTATAGTCGGCGGTGCATTACAGGGCATGGAAGCGGCATATCTGGCTTTAAATGCAGGGTATGAGACAGTAATAGTGGATAGGAGGGTCGATGCGCCGGCATCATCGCTCGGAGATCATTTTATACAAATGGATCCGGTCAAGGATCGTTCCAAGGCCTTGCAGGTCATTGGCGATTGCGATGCTGTACTTCCAGCCAACGAAAATATTGAGCTACTATCAGTTCTCAGATCGTTGGCATGTGAGGCAGAGGTGCCTTTGCTTTTTGATATGGATGCCTACAGGGTATCTTCTTCCAAGATCGCATCCAACGATCTGATGGGTCGTCTGTCTGTTCCGATGCCGATACAGTGGCCGACATGTGGATTTCCGGCAGTGGTCAAGCCCTCGTCGCAGAGTGGAAGTATCGGTGTTTCTGTCGTCAGGAATGAAGGGGAGATGAACAGAGGATTGGAGGAGGTAAAGAGACTGAAGGATGTACCAGTTGTTCAGGAATATGTACACGGGAGGAATTTTTCCGTAGAAGTGATAGGTAACGGGATGTCGGCAGTATCTTATTTTCTCACCGAGGTGATTCTGGATGAGAACTATGACTGCAAGATGGTTCGCTGCAATCCAGGAAAAGACAGGGGGGTATGCTTGCAGTTGGGATCATATGCTGTCAAGATTGCCGAATCCATGTCACTCAACGGGATTATGGACATCGAAGCCATAGAGGGGGAAAGCGGGATCCGTATTTTAGAGGTAGATGCAAGAATACCGAGTCAGACACCTGCAGCGATATACCACGCAACAGGTGTCAATCTTCTGAAAGAACTTGTCAATTCGAGGTCAAAGAGCATGACTGTTCCTAGATTTCACTCAGGTTCGTCGATCTATGAACACGTATACGTTGATAGTGGTATAATGAGAACATGCGGAGAGAAGATGTTCTCAAATGTCCGAGAACCGTACATATTGGACGGTCTCTTCGGAGCGGACCGTGTGATAACAGATTTTTCGCCGTCGAAGGAAATATGGTATGCCACATTGATATTTACAGGCAGAGACGAGGCTGAAGCGGAGAACAAGAGGAAGAATTCCATAAGTTTGATGATGGATGAGTGTTCCATACGAAAGTACTGTGATCCTTCCCCGGGGGTCAGGGTATGACAAGATTAACAACGGACATGATCCAGGATACCGTGAACGTGTCTCAATTGGATTACAAGCTTGTCCATTCCATAGGCATGGACACGCTGGGATTGGCAAAGAAGGCAGCGGGCACCTCAGCCACAGACACGAACCCTCGAAAATACAGCGCCGCCGTTGTGCCGATGACCTGCGGATTGGGAACGATATCTGGTTTTTCTGAATCGGTAGATGCTACATTGAAAAATCTGGGAATGAGATCATCCATAACTTCTGGCACTGATGTAGTGGGAATGACTGAAGCTATAGAATCCGATGCAGATATAGTATTCATGGCAGATGACGAACAGTTCATCGCTCTCAATGTTAGGATGCACAAGTATGTCGACAACACAGAATCGACTGCAAGAGGATACGTTGCAGCCTTGGAGGCTGCGAACGGTTCATTGCAGGACAAGACGGTGTTGGTCATAGGGTGCGGTAGAGTGGGATCGATTGCGATCGGTCTGCTTTCGGATTTATGTGCCAGAGTCTGTGCCGTTGATATAT
>JBAYAO010000052.1:0-9563 GCA_041669745.1 Candidatus Methanomethylophilaceae archaeon
ATTATCCCCAGGGTCTTGCCGTTGAGCTCGATGCCCGTGTACTTGCTCCTCTTCCACTCGCCCGCGTGCATGGAAGCATGCGCCATGGGTATGTTCCTGGCGAGCGCCATGATCATCGCGCACGAATGCTCCGCGGCCGATATGATGTTCGCCGATGGGGTGTTCATGACCAGTATCCCTTTCGCCGTGGCGGCGGGAACATCTATGTTGTCCACGCCGACACCTGCGCGGCCGATGACACGAAGGTTCTTTCCGCTGTCGATGACTTTCTTCGTGACGGTCGTGCCGCTCCTGATTATGAGTCCGTCGTATTCGCCGATGATGGCGCATAGCTCGTCTTCCTTCAGACCGGGTCTGACATCGACCGGGATGCCGGATGCGGTGAGTATCTTGAGACCTTCCTCGGAGAGGGGGTCCGAAACAAGTAATTTCATTGCATTTCCTCCAATGTTTCGTCCATGACCGAAAGAAGCTCCTTCAGCCTGGCCGGTGTGATGTCACCCATGTGACCTATCCTGAATGTGGACGATTTGACGTCCCCGTAACCGTTCGATATCTCGTAACCTTTGGATTTGAGTGCCGTGTGGAACGCATCGAAGTCGAGGTCTCCGCGGTTTATGACACTGATCGTCCTCGACCTGTATCCCTCCTCCGGGAAAAGACCGGACAGCCTCTCATCCGCCCATTTGCGGACCATGTCCGCCATCTCCTGATGCCTCCTGTATCTGGCGGCCATCCCCTCCGCGAGGATCCTGTCCAGCTGGAAATCCAGCGCATACATGAGTGACACCGGCGGCGTCGTCAGCGCATAGTTCTCGTCGGCGTTCTTCTTGAGTTTTACGAAATCGGTGTAGAACCCTTTGTTCCTGACGGTCTTGGATTTCTCCAGGATCCTGTCGCTAACGACCGCGATGGCGAGTCCCGGAGGGAGCGCCAACGCCTTCTGGGTACCGAATATCAGCGCGTCCGGCTGCAGCTTACTGACATCCAAGTCGGCGGCCAGCGCAGACGTGACCGCATCGACCATCACCAGTGCATCCGGATTCTGCCTCCTGACCTCGTCCGCAAGGGCCGTACTGTCGCTGAGCACTCCTGTCGATGATTCGTTGCTGACCCAATGGACCGCCTCGACATCCTCGGTCACTCTGCCCTCTATATCGGCCGGTCTCATCGCCTTGCCCCACGGGACACGGATCTCAGTGACGTTCTTCCCGTTCAGCGAGCTGCAGTCGATGAATCTCTGCCCGAAGGACCCGTTGGAGATACCGACGCAGTTCGAATTCACGCCGTTCCTCACGGCCCCTTCGATGAGGACCGTCGCGGAACCTCCGACAAGGAATACATCCATATCCGTGTCCAATGCTTTTCTCAACTTCTCGACGATCGCACCGTGTAATTGTTTGTATTCCTTGCACCTGTGCGTGATCATGGGCTTCGTCATGGCCTGCAGAACCTCCGGTTCGACATTGACCGGCCCAACCGTGAACAGCTTCCTACTCAATTTTCTCTCCCCGATATCGTGGAATGCCCGCATCCGCGATGATACGGGCAGAATATTCCCCTATCTGTGAAGGGGTATAAAGAATGCGTGCACATGCGCGCAAAACATTCAGAGCTTGTAGAGTGCTTTTTTCAGCCTGTCGAGACCTTCGATTATGTTGTCCTCGCTGGTCGCATACGACAACCTGAAGAATCCTTCGCCGGCGGGTCCGAACGCCCTCCCCGGCGTGACGGCGACATGTCCGTCCTTGAGGAGATACGCCGCGAGGTCTATGGAATTGACCTTCTTCTCGTACCTCGGGAACAGATAGAACGCCCCGTCCGGACGATTGCACTCCAAACCCCTGATGTCGCTTATCAGGTCGAGTGCCAGGTCGCGACGCTTCTTGAATTCGCCGACCATCGCCGCCATACTGTCCTGAGGTCCTTCGATGGCCTCCACGGCGGCCGCCTGAACGAACGACGTGCAGCAGGTTATCGAGTGCGTCTGAAGATTGTTGATCGGCCTTATGTCCGAGGCGATGACCCATCCGACCCTCCATCCCGTCATCGCGTAAGTCTTCGACAGACCGGAAACGACGAAGGTCTTGTCGAACATACCGGGCAGGGATGCTATCGAGACGTGCTTCCCGTCGTAGATTATCTTCTCGTATATCTCGTCGGAGAGTACCATTATGTTCCTCTCGTTGCATATCTCCGCTATCGCCTTCAGCGAACTCTCGGGCTGGACACAGCCTGTAGGATTGGACGGCGTGTTGATGATCATCATCTTCGTTTTAGGGGTTATCGCCGCGGCGACCTTCTCCGGGTTTATCACGAAATTGTCCTCGAAGTACGTCGGGACGTACACTGGCACGGCACCGGCCAGACGTATGACCGCCTCGTATGATACCCAGGCGGGATCGGGAAGCAACACCTCGTCCCCGGGATCCAGATATCCCAGCGCGATCATGAATATCGCCTGTTTCGTGGGTGTCACGAGTACGTTCGAGGGCATGCACGGGATGTTGTTGTCCGCTCTCGACCTGTCGGCGATGGCCTTCCTGAGCTCGGGGATGCCGGTGGACGGCGTGTAGTGCGTGAAACCCGAATGCAGCGATTCCACGCATGATTCAATGATGTTCGCAGGTGTCGTGAAGTCCGGCTCCCCCATGGAGAATGACACGATGTCCACTCCTTCCGCCTTTAGTTGACTGACAATATTAGCTATCTTCACAGTTCCTGACTGTGGCACGTCCTGAAGCCTCTTCGACACCATCATAACACCATATACCGCAAGTGATAATAGCTTTTCTCCCCGACCGACTACGTCATCAGATCCGCGAGTCGACCGTTCCTGAGCGCTTCCTTGATCTCCATGGCGATCCTCGCACCGGTGCTCATCCCGGGATATATCAGATCGGCGTACGGGGAACCGGAGATGAACGGATTCGTCCCCGCGACTATTCTGGTGGATATCTCGAACACCTTGAATTCCAACTTGTCTGTCACTATCGTCTCCAGACAGAACGGCCCCCACATGCCCCCGAACAGTTCGTATGAACGGTTCACGATCTTCTCCGCCATCTCGAACGCCTTTGGCAGAAGCGACTCCCTGATGACCACCGGCACGTTTCCCGTGACGACGAATGACGGACACATCCCGTGCCTTTTCGAATCCTCTATGGAACCGAGCTTGTACATCTCGTCGATGTTGCTCTCGTCCCTCCTGTCGATGGACAGGAGTTCCAGGGTCCCCCCCCTGGCCACCTTGTATCCGTCCTCCTTGAACGGAGCGTAGAAGAAGTGGAGATAGTACCTCGTACCCAGACAGTATTCCTGGATCGTATACGGTTGCGTATTGTCTATGGACATCTTGAAATCAGGATAGTCCTTGGCGATGAAGAAGCCGCGTCCGCCCTTGGCGCCGTAGTACTTCACCATGACCGGTTCCGATATCTCCCTCGCGTCTGTGAATATACGCGGCATGGAGACGCCCGAGGACGTTATCCACTGCCTTTCCATGTCACGGTCCGATTCCCACTGCAGCACGGAACGGTTGCAGTACGTCGGCACCTCGTAGTCCTCGAACCTCTTCGGCCCCATGTACTCCACGAACGAACCGTGCGGGATTATGATGACATTCCTGTCATGCAGTTCTTGGACATGATCCTCCATGTCACTGAAGTCCTTGTACCTCACGATGCTGTCCGGCTTGGCCAAGGGGAACGCGTCGTAATACTTTGTGTCATGGGATATCGTAATCCCCATGGTCTTGAAACCCAGTTTCCTGGCTCCGTGGAAGATCTGCAGGGACGAATGAGAACAAAGCGTCGCTATGGTAAGGTCGTCCTTGTCATAGCCTTCCAGAATCGAATCGATCCTCTTCTTGGGAACCATATACTCTGATTGTTTTTACGCATTTAAAGGTTAGGATGTTACCCCGTCACAGGGAATGCAGTCTCCCTATCCTCATGTCGTTGAGTCTCGCATTGGCCTCGTCCGACAGTTCGGGGTCCCTGTACTGGTAGTACCTTTTGCACGGAAGTTCGGAGCATTCGTTGCAGCGTTCGTGTCCCCTCTCGTTGACACAGCAGTCGTATATCGGACACACCTTCTCGTTGACGTAGACCATCCACGGGACCTTCCCCCCGAGTTCGGAACATCCGATGCATTCTTTCTGGTACATTTTGCAATCAGTGCACGATGCACCGCAGGCGGCGATGACACCATTCATGGAGCGGTGATGTTTTTGTGGGTATAAATGTGCTCCCACCACTTTCGGACCGCCCCCTAACATCTTAATAAAGGGCATGTGCATGTCATTCATGGCTGAAAAACGCCCCTTTGGAAAGGAGTCGATAGAATGGAAATGAATGAACTGACACCCCACCTGGAAGAATTGAAAAGGGTGCTTGAGAACAAGGTCGACGAACAACAGTTGATGGAAGATCTCAACACCTACATCAACGTGTACCATCTGGATATGGATGCGGCCAAAAGAGGGATAGTAAGGAAATACGGTGGTAACAGCATCGGCTTCGTTACGGCCGAAGCGGTCTCCAAGAAGATCGGCGACCTGAACGGGTCGGAACAGAACGTGGACATACTCGCCAAGGTCGTCTTCTCCGAGAAGAAGGAGGTCGTCGCGAGAGGCGAGAAGAAGACCATCGTCTCTGGAATATTGGGTGACGAGACAGCGACGGCATCGTTCACCGTCTGGGACGGCTCCTCCTGCGAATTGGAGAAAGGCGCCGTGTACAATTTCAAGAACGCCTACGTGAAGATGTGGAACGACCGCGTCCAGATACACATCGGCAACCGCGGTGTCATCGAAAGGTCGGAGACCGATATACAGCTGCCCGAGAGGAACATATCCTACTCGTCGTCAGAAACGAAGATCGGCGACCTCAGGGAGGGAATAGGGAACGTTACCGTGACCGGCCGTATCCTTACCGTCGAGACGAGGAATATAACCGTAAAGGGCGAACAGAAGACCGTCTACTCGGGTCTCATTGCAGATGACACCGGAAAGGTACAGTTCTCCGCCTGGAACGACTTCGGATTGAAGGAGGGGGAGACGATCTGCGTGACAAACGCCTATATCAGGGGATGGAAGGGCATCCCCCAGCTGAACATAGGCGACAGGAGCGAGGTCAGCAGGGTCGACGATGCCTTTCTTGATGCCGATATCGGCGGAAGCAGCACGAAGACCGTCGGTGACATCGTGAGGACCGGCGGCGGATTGGACATCACCCTCTCCGGTACGGTGGTCGATCTCAGGATGGGCAGCGGACTTATCAAAAGATGCCCCGAATGCAACCGTTCGGTGCTGAACAATGAATGTGTGTCCCATGGGACCATAGTCCCGAAACTGGACCTCAGGATGAAAGTCGTCGTTGATGACGGGACCGGTGCGATAAGCGCGATCATAAACAGGGAATGCACCGAGAAACTGACGGGCATAACGTTGAAAATGGCCACAGACCTCGCCAAGGCGCGCGGGGAGACGGAGATAATCGCGAAGAGCATGGCCGAGAAGATCCTCATGAAACACATAAAGATCCGCGGCAATGTCATGAGCGATGATTACGGACCGATGATGATCGTCAAAGAGACCGATCTGGATCCGATAGACGTTCCCGCTGAGGCCGCAAAACTGCTCGAGACCGTGGAGGGATCCATTTGAACGCCAGAGAGACCGCCTGGAGGATCTTCGCCGGAGAGCTGAACAACTCCAGTTTGGAGAAGAAGGGCGCCGACGAAAAATCGCCGTCGTATCTGATCACACCCCTCGGCGCGATGGTCAACAGGGTCATGATCGCGGGTGTGCTGCTGGAGAAGACCAACACCGGAACGGAGGAGGAGCCCATGTGGAAGGGCAGGATACAGGATGTATCCGGGAGTTTCTTCATCAATGTCGGAAAGTTCCAACCCGAGGCGTCGGCGGCGATGGTCGATATCGAGACACCGTCATTCGTTGCAGTGGTCGGAAAGGTCAGAACATACACCGCGGATGACGGCAGGGTGTTCGTATCCGTACGTCCGGAACGCATCATCAACATCGATGATGCGACACGCAACTTCTGGGTTTTGGAATCGGCGCAGTCGATGTGGAAGAGACTCATAGCGATGAAGAATGCCCTTCAGACGCAGGATCCGACGATCGATGATCTGGTTGCAAAGGGATTCCCCCCGCAGGATGCGGAAGGGATCATCAGCGCCCTGGACCACTACGGAATGCCCGAATCGTCGAAATATCTGAGACTCGTCCAGAACTCGATGAGACTCCTGCTGCCGGACAGATCCATCGACCTGGGACTTCCAGAGGATATGAACGATCTGCCGGACGAGATCGATATGGACGAAGGCCGGTCGAAGGTCTCCAGCAGCGACAAGGAGGACATAATACTCAGACTGCTCGACGAGTTGGATGAGGGACACGGCGCACCGAGACCCGATCTTGAGAAACGCGCCGAGGTCGAAGGCATCTCCGGGATGGAGGTAGAGGAGATCTCCAACACACTGATGGACAAAGGTCTCGTCTATGAACCGAATCTCGGCTATCTGAAAAAGATCTGAGTGTTTCCTTCCAAACCGTTTACATCAAACATCTTTTAACGGAAATAGAAAAATTAAGACGGCACAGGGCCGTCGTTTTCGATCAGCTGGTGAAAGCGACCTTCGACTTGTATATCATATAGGTCACTATCATCCCGATCACGAACTGCAGAGCCGCGGAGAAAGCGGTCGACGACACCATTTCGGAAGGTACGACCGCAAGTGCGAAGAAGCACGACACGGACCCCAGGGCGCATGTCGCGACCGCTATCATCCAGTTCTTGCGTATCACGACGAGGATCAGGGTTATCGCGACTATCGCTCCGGAGGTGATCGAGACATAACCCGAATTCACAACGTAATCATGGAACTGGGTTTCGGTCATCCCCATATCGCTCAGGAACTGAGTCCAACCATCCGTACCGAGTGCATCCTTGAACATCTGGATCATAGAATCGATCCCGACCACCGAGTATATGCCGCCGATGATCGCGAATATCGCGAATATCGCTGTCAGCACCGTGACCCACATGAGACGGCTGTCCGCAGCCTTTTTGTCAGTCATATCCGGACCGCCGACCGCGGGTCCGCCGAATGTCGATGCCGCGGCGACCCCGCCGTGCACAGGATTCCCGCATTCGGGGCAGAAATCCGCCGACTCATGTATTTTCGCTCCGCATTTGGAGCAAAATCCAGTAAATCCGTCTTCCGACATAGTTATTAATCTGCCGTCCTCATAATTAAGCATTTTGAAAAGATAATGGCGAAAAGGACCGAAACGGGACCGTATTCATGAAACGAAGAATGCTGGCTTCGCCGTATACAGGAGGTAGGACACTATCAGACCTATTATCGGACCGATGATCGTCGGCAACATAAGGATCGACGCGGCCGCACATGTTACCAGTGCGACGATCCAGAATCTCTTGGTCACGCAGAGTATCAGACTGACCGCCCCGACGACACCGGCCAACAGGACGTAATATCCCACAAGGACGAACGCGTTCCTTATCTCTGTCTCCGTGTAATAGGTGAGGAGCTCGGACCATACGTCCGGATCCGACTTCAGAGTCTCCATTATCACGTTCACATCGAATGCACAGTATGCACCGATCACGACGGAGAACAGCACGAATATCCCAAGGAATATGGACACCCACATCAGACGTTCCGTCATCGCCTTTCGTTCGCAGCTGTCGTTGATCTCGTTCCTAACGGACTGTACCACCGAACCGCCCGCTACGGGTGCGCCGCATTCGGGGCAGAACGCCGCAGACTCACGTAGCTTCGTTCCGCACTTTGTGCAGAATGCTGTAGATCCGCTGTCCGACATGGGGCTCGAATCTGTCGTTATGTATTTAGAATGTGGGGTCGGAGACCTAAGGATGACGGCCGGAGGCCGTCGTGTTTCACTGTTCGACCGGCCCGTCGAACGCAGGCTTCGAGGTCAGGATCATCCAGAATGCCAGGAGACCCAACAGAAGACCGAACAGGTACAATGTACCGAATATGGCCGATACCATACAGAGCGCAACGGTAAGGAACCAGTACTTGCGCATGAAGCACAGGGCCGCCGTGAGCACGCTGACCAATCCAACGGCTATCTCAGCGTATAACGCGTACTCCAGATAGGAATGGACCTGGGCTTCCGTTACACCGTTGTCGATCATCCACTGATAGAAATCGCTATTGGTTATCAGATTGTTGACGATATCGTCGATGTATATCAGCCCTATTATACTGGCGATCACTATCGGCACGGAGTATATCAGTATGATGAATCCCGCCCATGTCGCACGGGCATTGTTTATGTCTGATTCCATCTTCCTGTACTCGGCCTTAAGTTTTATATCCCCCGGGCTACCGCTTATCGGTGCACCGCATTCCGGACAGAACGAAGAGGGATTAGTAATGGTAGCTCCGCATTTGGCGCAGAACTTCTGGTTATCCTCGGACATGCTCACGCCATCGATCTGACTAGAATATAATACTTGTCCATTCCGTCTATCTGCGCAGGACCGCTGAACCGTATCCTACAACCGCCTCCGTATCCGTTCCCAGAGAATCCCAGGAGTTGGAATACTTCAGTATCTCCGCCGAAGAAGGCTTAGATGCCATGATGGACACCGCGATCGGACCGTAACCGCATGCGGAGATGTTGTTGTCCCTTATCACAGAATACATCCGATCCACGTCGAGTTCGGAGATGCTGTCCAATACCATCCTGTCCAGCTTTGCGGCATGATCCTTCGGGATGTAGTGCGAGAGATCGCTTGAAGCTATGACGATGACGTCATGTCCCTCGCAGCATCTTTCTATCGCTGCGGCCAGACGGACAGCGGACGCCTTATCCTGACGTCTCATTATTATCGGAACGATGTGCGGATCCGGGTCTATGTACTGTATGAACGGAACCTGCACCTCGACTGAATGTTCGAACCTGTGCGCATTCGGACTGTCCGGGATGTATTCGCTCAGCTTTCCGGCGATCTCCTGATGTACCTTGCATTCTCCCAGTGGCGTGATATACGGATCGCTGCACATGACCGCATCGAACGGAACGCCGTGATGGTCCGGTCCGATCACTATGTATGCTTCTGGAAGCCCGTCCTCTGCGATGCTCTTGAAAACATGCGCCGCATTCATACCGGACGCACGATAACCGGCATGCGGCGACACTGCACCGACAATGCTCCTCGCGTTTCCTTTCCTTTCCGGAAGTCCCGGACCGAGTCCGTGTTGGAAACAGAACCTGATCTCGGAAATAAGATCGCCCCTGCTCATGGGATAGAACTGGCCGGCCACCGCGGGATAGCGCATGAAGAAGGGAAGGGAAGTTTAAGGTTAAATCGTTTGTTCAGAGCTTCGATTCGAAATCCTCGATCTCCATCGTGAAATCAGCGGGGTCCTTAAGATCCCCCCTCGCGATGAGGACCTCTCTGGTGAGGACCCAGTATATGCATGCGAGCGCACGCCTTCCTTTGTTGTTGGTCGGAAGGACGAGATCGACATTCCTGGTCTCG
>JBAYAO010000053.1:0-9546 GCA_041669745.1 Candidatus Methanomethylophilaceae archaeon
CTGAAGCAACATCGGGTGTCGGTAAAAGCTTTTATTGCTGTCGGAAACCCGAATTCTTTCCCTGTCGCCCTTCATAAACGCTTAATATCTGTATTCTAGTCCTTGGTCCATGCGCATTACAATCGTAGGTTGTGGTTCGATCGGTTCCAAGCTCGCGAAGGCGGCAGACGATATGTCCGAGGTCAAAAGGATATACCTGATCGATATCAACAGAGATGTCGCTGAGAGAACGGCCAAAGGCCTGAACAAGGCGATTGTGGTCAATTCGGTCGAAGAGGAACTGTATCATTGCGACCTTGTCATCGAGGCGGCTTCCCAGGAAGCGGCCAAGGATATACTCTCCAAGGCGGTCGGTCGCGGAGTGGATATAATGTTGATGTCGGTAGGTGCGCTCGTCGATGACGGTTTCAGAGCACTCATGTTCGAGAGGGCGAAGAACAACGGATCCAGGATATTCATTCCGTCCGGTGCGGTTTGCGGTACGGACGGACTGCGGGCGGCGGCGAATGATGAGCTCGATTCCGTCGAACTGATATCTACGAAGGGACCGAATTCCCTGGTCAAGGTCAAATACATAGAGGACAAAGGGATCGATGTCCATGCATTGAAAGAGAAGACGGTAATGTTCAGCGGACCCGCGAGAGAGGCCGTCCAGTTGTTCCCTAAGAATGTAAACGTCGCAGCAACGGTCAGCCTTCTGGGGATAGGGTTCGATAGGACGACGGTTACGATCGTCCTCGATCCGACGTCGAAAAGCAATTCTCACGAACTGGTCGTCAGGGGAAAATTCGGCATGACCAATTGCCATACATTCAATGTGCCTTCTCCGGAGAATCCGAGAACATCGTACTTGGCATCGCTTTCTGCCATTTCGGCCCTGAAGCGCATAATCAGGAACGAATGGATCGGTGTATGAGTTAGAACTAAAACTATTTCCATTTGATTACTTTCATCTTAACCATGCACATTTCCAGGGCAGAACGGCTGTTTTCCAATTCCGAGGATATGGATGCGATAGTGATCCTGAACGGGGAAGAACCCTTTTTGGACTCTACTTTTTGGTATGTCACGGAGCAATCGTCAGGAACTTTCGAGGGTGCGATCGCAATAATCACGAGAGATGGAAAACTGCATGTGGTGACCAGCGTACTGGAAGAGGAATCGGCCAAAACGGGCATGGGCGAGGTTCACGTCTATCGTACGAAAGATGAACATGACGAATGCATAAAAGATATCCTCAAGGATTCCAAGAAGATAGGCATCAATGTGCATTCGGCGATCTATTCCACGGTTCAGTACCTCAAGGGTCTCAGAGAAGATATCGAGATCAGGGATGCGACAACCGCGATTGTGAAAACCGTATCCGTCAAGGATGAGAAAGAGATCAAAGCTACGGAGAATGCCTGCAGGATCACATCCAAGGTTGCAGGCGAGCTCCCCGACATGATCAGGGAAGACGTTACCGAACGGGAGGTCGCCGCGATGATGGACAACAGGATGAGGGTGCTCGGCGGGACGGGAAACGCATTCGATACCATCGCGGCATTCGGAAAGAACTCAGCCATGCCCCATCATGCGCCGGGCGAACACAGATTGAGAGGGGGAGAGGTTGCACTTTTCGACTTCGGTTCGAAATATGAAAGGTACTGTGCCGATCTCACAAGGACGATTTTTCTTGGCGATCCGGGAGAAACACTCAGGAACGCGTATGGTCTGGTCCTAGAGGCGCAGAGTGCGGGATTGGAGCAGATCCGTGCTGGAGCCAACGCAAAGGATGTGGATCTCGCTGCGAGAAAAGTCATAGACGGTTCAAAATTCAAGGGTAGGTTCATACATTCCTTCGGCCATGGTATCGGGATGGACATACACCAGGGCATTTTCGTCTCTCCCAGATCGGACCAGGTCCTTATGGAGGGAAATATAATCTCGGCGGAGCCCGGCATTTACATACCGGGTCTTGGTGGGATCAGGATAGAGGATACGGTGCTGGTGACCAAGAACGGATACAGAAAATTGACGGATTATGATCACGACCTCACGGTGGTATGATGCAAGATATTCTTTTGAAAGCTCTGAACAGGATGGAATCCACGGGGGCGCAGTTCTGCGATGCCAAAGCCCAGACGGTGAGGACCATGGGTGTCCAATCGATAAACGGGGACATAAGGCAATTGCTCCAGAGGGACACGGGAGGGATATGTCTGAGGGCCTGGATCGACGGAAGGTGGGGATACGGTACGGTGACATCCTTCGATGAATCCGACATATCGGCCGCAGCTGAAGCCGCAGTGAGGAATGCCAAGGGGAGTCCGAAAGGAAGACTCAGATTGGAACCAGACACAATCGTCAAAAGTATGAGACCTAACGTCAAAATTCATCCGGATGATGTGGACCTCGAAGAAAAGATCAAAGCCGTCCTGGATGTCGACAGGGCGCAGGAGGCTGAAAAGGTCCTGAACCGTGTCGGTTCGTATGCAGAGGAGGTCAAGGACAACATCATCGTGAATTCTGTCGGATCGATGATAGATTGGCAGGAGGTAAGGACAAGGTTCGGGGCCATGAGCATAGCCTCCGAGGGCCCGAGACTGGAGAGGTATTACGACGGTCCGAGCGGAACAGCGGGATACGAGCTCGTAAAGGATTTGGACATCGAACGTATGGGAAGGGAGGTTGCGGAAGAAGCGGTCAGGACACTCAAGGCAGTGAGACCGCCGTCCGGAAAACTCACAGTCATATCGGATCCGATGATGTCCGGATTACTGGCACATGAGGCGATGGGTCATCCGTCCGAAGCCGATGAGGTCACGAAAAAGCGTTCTTTCCTTACGGATTGCGTCGGTATGAAGGTTGGGACGGACATAGTGGACATGTTCGACAACGGTCTGGCTAAAGGAGCGTACGGCTCATGTCCCTTCGATGACGAAGGTACGCTGGCCTCAAATACCCAGATAATAAAGGACGGTGTCTACGAAGGATACATGCATTCCCTGGAGACCGCTTCCGAACTCGGATCACGACCTACTGGCAACGGACGTGCGGAGAACTTCGGCAAAAGGGTGTGGGTCAGGATGACCAATACATATTTCGGTCCAGGTGACAGAACCGTCGAAGACATCATTGCGGATACCAGATACGGGATACTCTGTGACAAGATGTACAACGGAATGGAGGACCCAGTGGGCGGGGGATTCGAGGCAAAATGCCTCAGAGGGCATCTCATCGAGAACGGGAGGATAACGGAACTGCTGCAGTCGTTCACGCTCACCGGAAGAGCATTGGAGGTCCTGCAGACAACGGACGCGGTCTCCAAAGATGTGATACTGGATGGGGGAATGTGCGGCAAGGGAATCGAGGACTGGGTCAATGTCTCTTCCGGCGGTCCGTACATGAGGTCCCGGATGATAGTAGGGGGAGGAGAATGATGCAGATGGACAGCATCGCCGATGAGGCATTGAGGTACGGGAAAAAGTTCGACGATTCCGAGGTCTACGTCGTCAGGACGGTTTCGAATACCGTGTATGTAGAGAGCACAAAGATCAGCAATGTGGAAACTAAGACAGATTCGGGTCTTTCCTTCCGTATGGCGAAGGATCACAAGCTGGGAAAAGCCTCTGTGACTCTGAATGGGAAGAGCACTGTCGCAGGCTGCGTCGATATGGCAGAGCGCATAGCAAGCTTCTCTCCATCGAACAGCGGTTTCAAGGGATATGTAATGCCATCCAGAGCAAAGATCAGTACGTCAGGGATCTGGGATAAAAAAGTGGAGAACATCACCCACGAACAGATGATCGAGATCGTAAAATCGATAGCTGACAACGTCGAAAAGGATGTTGTTCTGGGAGGGTTGCTGAGAGTGTCGACGATAGAGGCACTGGTAGCAAACAGCAACGGTGTGCACTCTGAGCATTCTTCCACTTTGGTCTACGGGCATTTCACGTCGATGGCGAGGAAAGAGCATCCAGGCGAAGGCCAAGAGGCCATTCACGGTACGCAGTTGAGTATCGATACAGAGGAAATCGGCAGGTCGCTCTCTCAGAGGGCCGTTTCGGCCGCAAAGGCAAAGCCGTTCAGAGGTTCCAGAAGATTGACCATGATACTTCCGCCAGGTGAGCTGGGAGATATGCTGATGTCATCTGCCGGTTCTGCACTGAACGGTGAGAATGTGTTCTACGGGCGCAGTCTGTGGCAGGACAAGATCGGCGAAAAGATCGCATCCGACTCTTTGTCACTGACGGACGATCCAACCGTCGAAGCACCTTTGGCATCTGCATTCGACGATGAGGGTACACCGACGGAGAAGAGGAAACTGGTGGAGAAAGGTGTCCTCAGATCATATATCCGAGATAGTTTCGTCGGCGAGTCCACTGGAAACGGTATGAGGCGGAGCAGCGTCGATGCTCAGGGGCTGTACGAACGTTCGATCTCCATAAAACCCATTAACATGGTCGTAACGCCGGGGAAGATGACCAGGGATCAAATCGTAGAACAGACCGACAGCGGGATATTGATAGATAAATTCGCTTGGCCGGAAGCAGATCCTCTGACCGGAAGATTCGGTCTTGAGGTTCGATGCGGTCACCTGATTGAAAAGGGGAAGATAGTCGGAACCATAAACAACGCGCTGATGATCGGTAATATGATGGATGCGCTGAGCAACATAGAGAACATAGGCAACGACCAGAAGATCGTCGGTCTCACAACGATCCCGACGATGAGTTTCTCCGGAATGGATCTGGTCGGCAATTAGAACGTCTTCTCGATGGTGATCTTCATGCGATCGCCGGCATTTTCCAATGCGGAAAAATCACCCGTGAGCCGTCCTATCTTCACAACGGGGTACGGCGAGACCGGTTCACCGTCGTCACCGCTCAGGGGGGTTGGTCCGAAGAACAGGCACATTGCGTCGGCTTTCGGCCAATACGCAATGTCGCCCGTCTCCATTTTTGTGGTTTGTTCGCCCTTCTTGTCGCAATCAATCGGATACTCGAAGAATATCTCCGAGCCCAGCATGTTGATGTCCGCGGTAAAGGGCAGTGAAAGCCAAACGGCATTCGATATGTCAGACTGATCCAGTTCGCCGGTGAAGTTTCCGTTCCTCGTCTTGATCAGTATCTTGCTCATGTCGTCACTGTTTCTTTTTTTCGAAGAGCGATCTGATCTCCCTTCCAACGACCTCGATCTGAGATTCAGATTCTGACTTCTCCATTTTCTTCATCTCCTTAAGGCCGTTCTTCCATTCCTTGCGCCATTCAGTCTTGAATTCACCGGATTCTATATCGTCGAGGACGGATCTCATTCCCTTTTTTGATTCCTCGGTTATCACTCTGTCTCTTCTGGTGAATCCGCCGTACTCGGCTGTGTTGGACACAACGTTCCACATTCTTTCCAAGCCGCCGGTATTGATGAGATCGGTGATCAGTTTTGTCTCATGGAGCACTTCGAAATAAGCCATCTCAGGAGGGTAACCTGCATCGACCAATGTCTGGAAACCGGCTTTTATCATCGCGGTCTGTCCGCCGCAGAGAACGGCCTGTTCTCCGAAGAGGTCGGTCTTGGTCTCGTTGTCGAACGTGGTCTCGAACACACCTGCACGAGTGGCACCGAGGCCCTTCGCGAGCGCAAGTGCGATTTTCTTCGCATTTCCTGTTGCATCCTGATGTACGCAGACCAATGCCGGAACTCCGAAACCCTCAAGGAAGACGATCCTTTCCATATCACCCGGCGCCTTGGGCGCCATCATGATGACATCGGCGTCCTTCGGCGGTTCGATCAGCTTGTACGTGATCGCGAATCCGTGTGCGAACTCAAGGGCCGCACCCTTCTTGAGGTTAGGAGCGACCATATCTCTGTAGACATCCGGCTGTACCTCGTCCGGAAGGAGCATCAGGACCACATCCGCGCCTTTCACCGCATCGGGGATCTCGGCTACCTTGAGGCCGTCCTCCTTGGCTTTCTTCCAGGATTTTCCGTCCTTTCTCACTCCCACAGTGACATTCAGTCCGGAATCGTGGAAGCAGAGTGCCTGGGCCCTTCCCTGTGCACCGTAGCCTAAGACTGAAATCTTCTTATCTTTGAGAACGTTGATATCAACGTCCGAATCGTGGTAGATACGCATTCTATTGCCTCTCTTTGTACGTTAGTCCATTTTCACTCTAATATCTATCTATGGCTTTTTCGGGTCTAGAACGGACAACGGCCTTTGACCAATGGGATCGAAGGATTGCCGGGGAGCATGGGTAACGAATCCTCTTCGGGATCGATCTTTATGTCTATGAGGCATGGTCTGTCACATGCGAATCCCTGTCTGAGGGCATCTGCCATCTCCGAAGGTCTTTCGACGCATATCGCCTTTGCACCGAACGATTCGGCCAACTTTATGAAGTCAGGATTGGATTTGTACAACGCTGTGCCTGAATATCTCTTATCCCAGAACAGTTTTTGCCATTGTTTGACCATTCCGAGCCAACCGTTGTCCATCAGACAGATGACCACAGGAAGGTCCTCCGCAACAGCAGTGGCAAGTTCCTGTATCACCATCAGGAGGCCTCCGTCGCCGGTTATGGTCATAACCTTCTTGTCGGGACAGGCGGCCTTCGCACCTATGGCAGAAGGCAGACCGAATCCCATCGTGCCGAAACTGCCGGAAGATATGAATTGTCTGGGACGTCTGATCTTGAGACAATGCATCGCCCACATCTGATTCTGACCCACATCCGTTGTCACGATGGTATCATCGTCAAGGATCTTATTGATCTCGTACATGACCTTCTGGGGAACGATGGGGTCGTCGTTGAAATCAAAGTCACAGCTGCATCTGCTCTTGTATCCCGCGACCGATGATTTCCATGATGGATTGATCTGGACTGTTCCGATCCTGGCAAGGATCTTCTTCAACGCGTCGCTGGCGTAGTCCTGTATGTTGAGCGCATTCTGATCGTGTTTGTTGAACTCCACCTTATCGATGTCTATATGGATCACCCTGCAGTCCTCTGAGACACGTGTGTGGGGGCTATACGTCCTGTCCGAAAATTTGGTACCGACAGCTATGAGGAGATCGGCCTCTTTCATGGCATTCAGGGCACCGACCCTCCCATGCATTCCCAAGGCACCCAGTGACAGGGGATGATCCGCGGGGATGCATCCTATGCCCATGAGCGGAGTGAGAACCGGGGCATGTATCCTCTCTGCAAGTTCCACCACCAGGCTAGACGAATTAGAATTGACGACACCGCCGCCCGCAAGAATGATCGGTCTCTTGGCCTCCCTTATCCACTGCACGGCGGAAGGTATCAGGGAATCGTCTGTAGGAACGGTCTTGGGGTGGTATTTCTTTGAAAGCAGTCCCTCATCGATATCCGAGTTGATCGCATCGACAGGAAGATCTATGTGTACCGGACCCGGACGGCCGATCTGAGCCACCTGCCAACCTTCTGTCACGGCCTTGGGCAGTTGATTGAGCTCAAGGACTCGGTAATTGTACTTTGTGACTGGCATCATCAGACTGAAGGTGTCCACCTCCTGGAATGCTCCCAGTCCTAAGGAACCAGAGGCAACCTGGCCAGTAAGGACGATCATCGGTATAGAATCCGCAAATGCCGTTCCGACGCCCGTAATGAGGTTCGTCGCACCGGGACCGCTTGTAGCCAAGCAGACGCCTATCTTCCCCGATGCTCTGAAGAAACCGTCAGCCATATGCGCAGCGCACTGCTCGTGACGTACTAGGACATGGTGAATGGATGAGTTTAGTATCTCATCGTAGATCGGAATGACGGATCCACCAGGGTATCCGAACATGGTCTTTACACCTTTGTCTTCTAACATTTTGAGTAATGCTCTCGAGCCTTTCGTATTAGGTCCTCCTCTGTGTGGGCAGTGAATGGTAGTGTTTAATAATTGCCGTCACATACGCGAAAGCGCGATGACGATCGTATACTGTGAGCAACTTTTGGAGCATACACAGTGGGCAGATCATCCAGAATCCCCACTAAGACTCAAGACGATGAAGAAGAAGCTTGAGAAAGAGGACCTGTGGCACGATGTCATCGAACCTGAGCCGATAACGGAGGATATGCTCTACGGAGTGCACACCAAGGCGCACATCGAAAAACTGAAGAAGGGCGGTAACTACCCCATAGATCCAGACACGTTCCTGCACGACGACACATACGGATTGGCGATGCTGTCGGCATCGGTTGCCGTGACCGCTGTCAGATCAGCATTGAAAGGGCATCCGACCATAGGACTGACGAGACCTCCAGGGCATCATGCAGGCAGGGACCACATGGGTGGATTCTGTTATATCAACAACGTTGCCGTGGCCGTTGACAATGCGAAGACAAGGACAGCGATAGTCGATATAGATGTGCATCATTGCAACGGTACCGAAGAGATATTCTACAGCAGGGATGACGTCATGGTGATATCCATACATGAGGCCAATTTCTATTGGAATTCGGGTTATCTGGAGAATACCGGCGAAGGAAAGGGAAAGAACTTCAACATCAACATCCCAATCCCTGCAGGGTCCGGCAACAGAAGTTATCTTATGGCGATGGACGAGATAATCGTACCGGTGATCAGGAGATACGACCCGGAACTGATAGTGGTCAGTCTGGGTGTGGACGGTCACTACTGCGACCCCAATTCGCATATGCTGCTGAATACACAGGGATACATCGAACTGTGCAGAAGGCTCTTCGATATAGCAAAGGACGGGAAGATCGCATTCATCCTCGAAGGAGGTTACCATCTTCGTGCCACGGCAGAGGTGGTCGCGGGTGTAGTCGGAATGTTCTCTAATAAGGAGATCAAACCTGAATACGGTGAGGACAAAGGCGATCAGAGCAACGGCCCCAGAGAGGTCCGTAAGGACAAAGAGTACATCGCCCGTGCTTGGGACATATGAGCATTCGCAACGATGTGGATGTATATCCGAAGCAACTTTATTTTAAGGGTATGCCATATCAGAGTCGATAGGGGAGTACAATGAAGGTCAGGGTCGGAATCAACGGATACGGAACCATCGGAAAAAGAGTGGCCACAGCTGTCAGCAGACAGGATGATATGGAGATAGTGGGCATCACGAAGACAAAGCCGTCCTATGAGGCGGCACTTGCAGTCGAATTCGGTTTCCCTTTGTACGTGCCGGAGGGCAGTGTTCAGCTCTTCAAGGATGCAGGTGTGAAGACGGCCGGAACGATTCAGGACCTGTACAAGAAGGTCGATATAATGGTCGACTGTACTCCGGGGGGTGTATCCGAACGGTACAAGGCGGAGTACACCGCAGCGGGCATAAAGGCGATCTGGCAGGGTGGAGAGGATCACAGTCTGACGGGCATATCATTCAATGCTTCGGCGAACTACAGAGAATCATGGGGCGCACAGTTCTCACGTGTCGTCTCGTGCAACACCACGGGTCTACTGAGGACCCTTTATCCGTTGGATAAGGAGTTCAAGATAAGGCACGCGTTCGTCACATTGGTCAGAAGGGGTGCCGATCCAGGAGACAGCAAAGCCGGTCCAATAAATGCGATAGAGCCGTCGGTA
>JBAYAO010000054.1:0-9447 GCA_041669745.1 Candidatus Methanomethylophilaceae archaeon
GCCAAATAGGTATTTTACATTCATTGACGGGAAGTTATTCTTATGGATGTCTGATGGCGATTGCTATCCGTGTAATCACTGTCCAAGTTGTGGTGCAAAACTCGAATATGTTAAAAACATCGAGAAGGGGGTCTCGCAATGACCTCAGATCTCAAACTTTACACCTACACCGGAACACGCCGCGTTATCGATCAGGTACAGAAGTACGATGTAGGCATTCTCATGGTTGAGGGTTGGAAGAATCCCGACAAATGGCCGTACTACGCCATAGACAACGGCGCATACTCCGCATACATCAACAAAAGGGAATGGGATCCTATTCCTTTCCTCCGCACGATAAGGAGAGCTCGCGAATATTCACGCAAACCTGATTTCGTGGTTTGCCCGGACATAGTTGCCGGTGGTAGGAACTCGCTGATTCATTCTATCAATTGGCTGCACGTCCTCCCGGCGGAGCTCCCATATTACCTCGCAGTACAAGACGGAATGGAGCTCCAAGAAGTTGCCGACGTGATCAGCGGGTTTGCCGGTATCTTTGTTGGCGGTACGGCAAAATGGAAGATCGAGACAGCTCCGGCATGGTGCGTATTAGCCAAGAACCTCGGCATCAAATGTCATATCGGCCGCATAGGTCCCGGACGTAAGATCCTCTGGGCCGAGCGTGTAGGCGCGGATTCTGTTGATTCTACAACATGGGTACAAAGGGAGAAGGCATGGAATCATGTCGTTTATGCAAGAAATCAACAAAGGTTTATTGATGAAACGGAGGTTTTGCAATGACCCTTCGTGTGGTAGAATTGTTCTCCGGCATAGGCGCGCAGGCATCGGCGCTGGAACGCGCAGGGATACCTCACGAATGCGTTGCCGTCTGCGAGATCGACAAGTATGCCTATGCCTCGTATTGCGCCATACATGGTACCGTTCCGAATCTCGGTGACATAACAAAAGTGAAGCATCTTCCGGAATGTGACCTTCTCACATATTCGTTCCCGTGCACCGATCTCTCGATGGCAGGAAAACGCAGGGGGATGTCCAAGGATTCTGGAACAAGATCCGGACTGCTATGGGAAGTTGAGCGGCTTCTGTCAGATATGAAAGAGCGAGATGTTCTCCCGTCAACACTCTTGATGGAGAATGTCGATGCGATCACATATAAGACCAACAAAAGAGACTTCGAGCAATGGATCGCGGCATTGGCAGACATGGGGTACACATCATCATACAAAATACTGAACGCATCGGATTACGGCATACCGCAGAATCGGAATCGCTGTTTCATGATAAGCCGTTTAGATGGGATGTATTTCCGATTCCCTGAACGTAGACCGTCCGACATCCGGTTGAAGGACATTCTGGAAAGGGATGTTCCAGAGAGATTCTATTTGTCCGATCGTGCGGTTGTCGGACTGATAACGCATAAAGAACGTCACGATTCCGCAGGAGACGGTTTCGGATTCAGGATCACAGACCCGGAGAGAGAGCGGGCATCTGCACTCAAGGCATCATGCGGATGGAAGAACACCGATACTTTTCTGGCATGTTCAAGAGTATCTGATACGGCAATCGAAAGAGGACTGGGGCTGACAGCACAGGATCGTCACGGCATTATGATCCGCAATAACACATCGCAGGGATATATCGAAGCGCGGAACGGGGACGGGGTGATCCTGGATCAACCTGACAGCGAAACCAAACGCGGACGTGTCCAAGGAGGGCGGTCGCCTACAGTGATGACATCCGGACAGGTCGGCACTGTTGACAAGATGCGCATCCGCCGTCTCACTCCCCGTGAGTGCTGGCGGCTGATGGGGTTCACGGATGATGATTTTGATCGGGTCAAAAAAATAAGAACATCCGATGCGCAACTTTACAAACAGGCTGGAAACAGCATCGTGGTTGATGTCCTGGTAGCGATATTCGATGAATTATATAACATTAAACAAAAGATTAAACAACCTATGATTACGGAATTCGAGAAGGTAATAATATGACCGAAAGATTAACGCGTGTGATGGTAACTCTGACCGATCAAGAACTGGCGGATGTCGATGCGCTCGTCAAGGCAGGAGTATATCGATCCAGGTCTGACCTGGGCAGGCGTGCCATACAGAAAATGATCTATCGAGAATGATAATATGTATGACCCATCCACAGGCATATCAGAAGGGATGCCCCTCGCCGATGTCATTGCATTGGTTGACTATCAGCATCGTACTAAAGCAATATCAGATGAAACATTTGATAAGTACGAACTATTACGTCTGACAGGCAGATGTCGTGATAAACGCAATCTAGACCCACGGATATGTGCCGCCTATGAATCATCAATTACGGGGCGTTCTGCGTTAATAGTCAAGGAATATTATACATCAAATGGAAAATTCTTGCCGGATATCTTTACAAACGAATTCGTGAAAAAATACAATGTTATCAAATTGAACGGACGCATTTGTGCATATTACGACCATCGCTATCAGGGGGGAGCGGATGCACTGAGCGGGATAATGTTAATGGAGGAGCCCAGGCTATTGATGAATCAGAGAAATGAAGTATATAGTCAAATACGTGCCGTGAATGCATTGGATGGCAGGAATATGGGTGAATCAGACCCTAAGTATATCCAATTCTGCAACGGTGTATTGAATATCGAAACCCAAGCATTGGAACCATTAAGCTCCGATATAAGGATATCAAACATCATACCATGGAATTATAATGCAACCGCATATTCCGAAACGGTAGACAAGATGATGGATGATATAACATGCAATGATAAGAATTTGCGCAATCTGATAGAGGAAATGATAGGATATTGTCTTTACCGCTCGCTGAAATTCAGAAAATTCTTCGTTCTTGTCGGAGGAAAACGCAACGGCAAATCGACATTCCTGGAGCTGTTGATATATGCTCTGGGTGTGCAGAATGTATCATCACTCGGCCTACAAGATTATCAGGTGCAATTCTCGCGTGTACGTCTGTTCGGGATGCTTGCTAATATTGGCGATGATATTTCTGACGAATATATCAAAGAGACCGACATGATAAAGAAGCTCATATCCGGGGAACCTGTTCAGGCTGCCGAAAAAGGAAGGGAAGTATTTTTCTTCAAGAATTATGCAACGTCCATATTCTCGGCAAACAATGTTCCACGTGTACGTGACCCCACAGGGGCATACACCGACAGGATAATCCCCATACCGTTCAACGCTACATTTTCGGAAGATACCGCCGATGTCAACATCCTTGACAAGATTCTCACGCGCAGCGGAGCAGAGTACATACTCAGGCTGGGTGTCGATGGGTTGAAACGTTTGCTCAGGAATAAGCGTTTTACGACAACAGACGCAATAGAAAACGATCGTACCGATATGAACCGCGACAACAATCACCTGATAGAGTTCCTGGAACGTACCGAAGTGGTGGGGATGTCACGCGACGATGTCATACTGGCTTACGACAGATATTGCACCGAGGAACGCATACCGCTGCAATACCGTCATAGACCGAAAACGCTCACCAGACGCATCAATCAGGAACTTGGAACTGAATTGCATAAATTCTCGAATACGTATTCCGTCTTTGAAAAGGTGAAAGCAACCGAAGGCTCGGATGATGCTCTGCTGGAGAAGTATCGTATAAATTCTTTGGGACTGTCTGAATTCGATGAGATAAGCAGAGAAACGTACACCGTTTCCGAGATCGAAAGATTGATGGAACTCGGATATATCTACAACGAAGGGAAAGCATATCATGTTGCAGTTAAACTTTGACAAACCTATTATATATTACATATCATATATCACATATGATATATTATGACAGAAATGTTGATAAAAAAGATATTCAAAAATGGCTGGGGGAACAAGATATATCTGTCAGCTAAAGATATGCAGGAGAACGATCTGAAAACAGGGGACGAAGTATTGGTGACCATATCAAAGAAGTGATAAAAATGAAATGCCTCATAAAAACCACAACCTTCAAGAATGCGATCAAAGCTCTGAATGCGGTCGTCGATGAAACGACTGTTACCGCAGATGCTTACGGATTGCATTTCTGTGCAGTTGACCCATCCCATGTCGCAATGATAAAAATTGAACTTCCGAAAGAATCTTTTTTCCAGTATGAATGCGAAGGAGAAACTTTCGGAATGGACATCGAAAAACTGAATAACGTTCTGAATATCGTAAAAGATGATACTCTGAATTTTTCGGTATTCAATGGACGTATGTTCTTCAGGTTCGACAACATTCAACGCACTATGAATGTCATAGAACCCGATACGATTCTGAATTTTCCGAATGTGAATATAGATGATATCATATTCTCAATACAGATTGAACAATTGATGGTAGCAATGAAAGCGGGTCAGAAGATTTGCAATTCGTTCAGATTCGAAGCCAAAGATAAAACCACATGCATATTCTTTTCAGATGATACAGATGAATGTGAGATATGTTTGGAGACCAAAGACCTTTCGGTACTGTCCGATACATCGGTTGAATTTCCGGTGGACTTCTTTACGTCGATGATAAAAACAATTGCAGCAAAGACACCCATTGAAATATATCTGTCATCGAATATGCCTTTGCTCATGTCCTTTGGATTCGACGAGTATTCTCAGGCTACATACATGCTTGCACCCATCATACATGAGGATTGATGTCATGTCTTTTCTTGAAGATGTTATCAAAGAAGGTACACTAAGAGAAACCCACCTTATCTATCGTGTAGGAGGAATTGAGGAATGGAGGGGAATCATTGCATATCTTGGAAAAGAATTTAAGGTCGAATGGGCATTTTATGTATCTGACAATAAAAATGCTGATGTGCGTCAACATTCGGATGAAATGGAAGGATATCCATGGAGAAACACTGATTGTGTAATATGGGTGGGACAATGACCGATGCAACATCATTCACGATCTCAACCTCTTTCAAACATATCAACAACACCGTTACAACAATAGAATTTGACACATGGTGGCTTTTCAGATATTATCGAAATATCACAGAAGCCAACAGCGAAACACCTACTTTCAATAAGTTTATATCTCCAAGATGACTTTATCTATTGATGGATCATTATCATTTCATCGCCTCCCCGTGGCCTGGTTCGGGACCTGTAAATCGCAAACCAGGACCACTTTTTTTATATCCAATATCCTGAATACATACCTATATATACGCTATATGCTATGTACTACACAGGTGATTTAAATAAATGAATTAGCCAGAATGTGGAGAGATAACATCAAAGCCACACGCGCCTCCATCCATAGACAATACTACATCGCACCCGACATCCAACGCAAGATCGAACTCGGATATACGGTATCTCCGTTGACATTATCCAGGGCCGCAGCTGCGTTGAATATCGGATATGAAGATGCAGTAAGAGCTTACGAGAACATCACGTTCTTTTCGCATTCGCAGATAAGGACGTACAAGACGTGCTACAAAAAATATGAATTTGCATACATACACAGACTTGTACCTCTTGAGGATGCAGAAGCATTGAGAACGGGGTCATCATATCATGCAAAGGTAGCTTCGATCCTGAAAAACGGAACCTTCGAGAGAACGAACGATAAAACAGACGGCATGGCCATGGCCTTCCAAAAATACATCCTGCCAAGTCTGCCGAGAACAACGGAAGTCGAATCAAAGACACTAGGAAATGTCGGCAAAACACCGTTCATCGCATACTTGGATGCCCTGGGCGATGATGGCATACCGATAGAACATAAAACCACATCATCAGACATAGATGACATCTACAGACATAATCTCATGTGGGACGACCAGGTAACAATATACTGCATCCTAAAAGGCATCAACAAAGTCAGATACACGGCGATAAAGAAACCGACTATAAGGATGAAGCAGAACGAAAGCGAAGAAGAATTTGCCATCAGATGCGCTGCATGGTACGATGAGGATACAGAACACAAGGCAGGTACATTCATCGTTACACGCACACAGGCGGAACTTGACGAAGCGAAAAGAGACCTGGAATTGATATGCAGGGAAATGGAAGATCGTAAGGTATTCTATCGTAATCCATACGCATGTTCAGGATATGTTCAATGCCCATATAAGTCGATATGTCTTGATTACGTTCCGGGAATCGACTTAGCAGATTTCACGATAAGACAGAAAAGAGGAGAGGAGAGAAATGAAGATTGAGAAGTGTACAGACGTGTCTGCCATACATACATGCGGACTGATATACGCACAACCTGGATCAGGCAAGACAACGGCCTTAGCATTGCAACCTGGACGAAAACTGATAATCGACATCGATCGTTCGTCGGTTGCCATCCAAAGTCAAGCCAATCAGGACAAGATTGCAGGACTTAAAGAGAATGCTGGCAATATCGATATAGTCAAGGTCGGATGCAATATGCGCTTATTCGAGGAAACACTTGCAGAATTGGAGAAGGGCGCATACAAAGACTATGACCTGATATGTGTCGATAACCTGTCCGAATTGGAGAATCAAATGCTCATAGAATGGGGGAAAACAGGTAAGAACGATGGCGCTCCCGAACAGAGACATTACCTCCTGGTACAATTCAAGCTTGTGGATTACATCAATCGTTTCCGCAGTCTCGATACAAACGTCATATTCACGGCCTGGGAGGACCTTAGAGAGGTCATAGACCCATCAGGCGAGAAATATACTAAACTTGTCCCATTGGTCGCCAGAAAGCACGTAGATGAGATATGCGGTAAGTGCAACGTAGTGGCACACCTTGAAACTATTTTGGATAAGGATGGAAACATGAAATATTATTTCCGCATGGCCGGAGATAGAACAATGTCAGCAAAAGACCAGATATACGGAAGAAGAACATGCAAGATAAATGAATTGATAAAGGTGGAATGAAAATGTGGAACTTTGAAACAATGAGCATAGAAGAAGCAGAGGATGCAACCAAACCGAATCTCGAACCGTTGCCTGTAGGCGATTATCGCCTTCGCATAGAAAGCACAGAAATGACCGTCTCGAATACAAGCGGTCTGCCGATGATAAAGATCGTAACCCAGGTATCGGGAACAAACCGTAAGATTTTCTCTTACATTGTTCTGGATGAGAATAACAAAAAGCGTACCGATGCCAACCTTACGATCCTGTTCGATTCCTTCGGCATCAAACCTACAATGAACATTGAAACATGGGTTGGAAAGGTCGGTGGCGGACACCTGAACATCACGACCTACAATGGCAAAGACAACAACAAACTTGGGTATTTCATCAAACGTTCGGAAGTCGATAAGCTTCCGCCATGGTCAGAACCGGCAAGCAAATCTCAGTCTGCACCCGTCACCGCGCCATGGTCGAGACCCGAAAACAAAGAAGATGTTTTCGACGATCTGGAAGAGATTCTCAAGGGGTGATCCCCTGAGTATCGGCAGAGAATTTGAAAAGAAGATTATACATGACCTGAAACAAAGGGGGTGGTGGACTTACCTCACCCCCAATACCATTTCCGGGCAACCATTCGACATCATAGCCATATCGGACGGTACGGGAATTGCCATTGAGGTAAAACATGTCAAGGAATACAGGTTCAATCTGTCACGCATAGAAGCGAATCAGCGCATAGCCATCCAAGATTTCATTGAAAAAGGCAATGATGCTTTCTTTGTTTTCGGTCACGATGATATCATTTATGTTGCCGATGCAGAACAGATACTCGATTGTAAAGAGAAAAGCATCGACATACGAACGTTAGCAAAGTGGTCATCATGGATATAGATGTCGATTCGGAAATTAATATCAGAGACCCATCCCAAGACATTTTGGATTTCTGTAAAACTCAACTTACATTCGACAATCCTGCTTTTTTTAAAGCCGATGAAATGGGTAGATATACGGGCAACATACCCAAACAGATCATACTATACAAGAGAATAGGCGATGAACTGATACTGCCATATGGGTGTCTCAGACCTATTTCATCTTTCATTCAGAAATCCAGAATAGCCAGATGGATAATGCCGATCCGCAACCGAGAATATTCCAAAGAAAACTATGAATTACGTGATTATCAGAAAGAACCCGTTTACCGCGCTATGTATTTCAAAAACGGAATTATCGAAGCCCCATGTGGTTCGGGCAAGACCATGATGGGTCTTGACATCATAGCATCTGTCGGAGGACGTGCACTTTGGATAACGCATACATCAGACCTTTTAAAGCAATCCTATGACCGTGCCGTATCGCTTTTCGGTGCAGACGGCATGGGAACCGTCACTGCCGGCAAGACCGACATTGGAGAACGTATAACCTTCGCAACAGTACAAACTCTATCCCGTATCGACTTATCGGAAGTAAGCGATTTCTGGGATGTCATCATAGTGGATGAAGCTCATCATTGTGTAGGTACACCTAACAATATCACGATGTTCTCAAAAGTGATGTCTTACTTATGTGCAGAGTATAAGATAGGTCTGACTGCAACACCCAGCAGAACAGACGGTCTTACCAGATGCATGTATGCGATAATCGGAGGATTATTTGCAAGAGTAAAACGAACGGACATAGAATGCGAACTATGTCCCGTACAGGTCAACATCTTACCTTATGATCTACATCTATCGGCTTCACAGATTCTGAAAGACGATACCGACACCGTGGATTGGAATAAGACCATCAATGCAGTAATAGAGGATGAGAAACGTAATGCGTTGATAGTCGATCTTGCCATGAGTTTGACCGAACCCACATTGGTACTTTCAGGCAGATGTGCACACCTGGATAATCTGCAAAAGTCATGCGGTCATGGAACTGTGTTGAAAGCCGGAAAAGAAAAAATCCGCGATGACCTCATGTTCGCCACATATCAGTTGATGTCAGAGGGTTTCGATTACCCGGAATTACAGCACATCATCATAGCTACACCCATAGGTAATGAACGTCTCATTACTCAAAGTGTCGGACGTTTGACACGAAAATGTCAGACAAAGAATGTCGCATCAGTATATGACATACAAGACAACCATGGTGTATTCAGAAAAATGAATGCAACCCGTCTTAGGACTTATAAGAAGATTGGATGTGAAATAAAGAATTAAAGAGTTTGATGAGCATTCCTACTCGTTTTTGAATGTTGCAAGATAATCTTCCAAAGGAACACACGTCTCAAGACCTTCCTCAAAGATGTAGAATGTTCCATCTTCTACAGCCATTCCGATTCTTGTAGTCTCGTCGATGACGATGTCCTTTGTCAGTTTTATCTCTACGGATTTTGTTATCATTGGTTGACTGCCTCCGTGGTCGTGCTCGTGGTAGCAGTGACGTGGCTTCCCACATAGTCCTTCACAAGGTCTTTTATCTCGGTCAGACTTGTAGAATCCTTTATGTATTTGTCCGCAAACGTAAATATGTCGTCTACTTTGCTCTCGACCCCAAAATCCGCACAAACACCTTGAACAAGA
>JBAYAO010000055.1:0-9229 GCA_041669745.1 Candidatus Methanomethylophilaceae archaeon
GAAGATGCGTAAGAAGTAATCCTGAAACTATTCAGTTTACTACGGGAGTTTAGGCTAACCTGGTAGACTGGCGGGCTCCAGTTATAGAGCGTGATTAGAATTGGGTTTGCTGACAGTTGATGAGTAACTGGAGCGATGACTCGATAAATTCCGCGGGGGGTAGCTCCCCCTGCAGTGGAAACCCGCTGACAGGGGTTCAAATCCCCTAGCTCCCACCTTATGCATCTGATGTGCATCGTGATCGATGTATCGACGATTAACCTCTTTCAGCTCTTTTTCTATCTTGTCCGCGATGGCGGGACCGCTGTTCGCTCCGTTACCTTCCGAGTAGGAGTCTCTGCTGGTCATCGTTAACACTGTGCATGTATCTCAATGATGCGTCGTACGTGTCCGAATCAGATATTCCGGTGTATCCTGAAATCAGTTCTTGAAACTGTGGATCGGTGCAGGGATTCTTCCGCCGCGGTTAACGAATTCGCTGCAATCGAATGCATTTACCTTCATTATCGGTGCGGAACCGAGAAGACCACCGAATCTTGCGATTTCGCCCGCCTTCTTTCCGATAACCGGTATCAGTCTTACGGCAGTGGTCTTCTGGTTTACCATACCTATTGCCATTTCATCCGCAATTATCCCTGCGATCGTCGAAGATGTCGTATCCCCCGGTATGGCGATCATATCGAGACCTACAGAGCACACGCAGGTCATGGCTTCTAATTTCTCGATCGTGAGTGCTCCTGCGGTTGCAGCATCCGCCATGCCGCTGTCCTCGCTTACTGGGATGAATGCACCGCTGAGACCTCCGACATATGATGAAGCCATTACGCCGCCTTTTTTGACCTGGTCGTTCAGAATGGCCAACGCGGCAGTTGTGCCAGGTGCCCCCACATACTCCAATCCCATCTCCTGCAGTATGTCGGCTATGCTATCGCCGATGGCAGGTGTGGGGGCCAGAGACAGGTCCAGTATTCCGAATGGGACATTGAGCCTGTCGGATGCCTCTTTTGCTACCAGTTGTCCGACGCGGGTTACCTTGAAAGCGGTCTTCTTGATCGTTTCACAAAGGGTCTCAAAATTCTCGCCCTTGACCTTCTCTATGGCCGTCTTCACAACGCCGGGGCCACTGACACCTACGTTGATCACGGCATCTGTCTCGGTTATGCCGTGGAAAGCTCCTGCCATGAACGGATTGTCGTCCGGAGGATTGCAGAACACAACAAGTTTGGCGCATCCGACGGAATCATAATCTTTGGTCAGACCCGCAGTTTTCAGGACAATATCCCCCATCAGTTTGACGGCATCCATGTTTATGCCGGTCTTTGTGGAAGCCAGGCCGACCGAGCTGCATACCCTTGATGTGACAGAAAGTGCCTTCGGGATAGATTCGATGAGCAATCTGTCCGCATTGGTCATTCCCTTCATCACGAGTGCAGAGTACCCTCCTATGAAATTGATGCCGATGGTCTCCGCGGCTTTGTCAAGGGTCTTCGCGATGGAGACGAAATCTTCCGGCTCCTTACAGGCGGATGCGCCGATAAGGGAGATGGGAGTCACAGAGACCCTTTTGTTGACAATGGGTATTCCGAATTCCAGACTGATCTCATCGCCTACGGATACGAGATTCCCTGCAGTTTCAACTATTCTGTCGTAGATCTTTCCGTTCAGGGCATCTATATCGGAATCGCAGCAATCCAACAGACTGATGCCCATTGTGATCGTCCGAACATCCAGATTCTCTTCGGAGATCATCTTATTGGTCTCCAGGACCTCATCAAGGTTGATCATCGACATCGGATCATATCCTGTGCATCATATCAAAGATATCTTCGTGCTGTGCTTTGATGGTACAACCGACTTCCTCTCCGACCTCATTCAGTTCCCTGGTGAGGTCCGCGAAGCTTCTCTTGTAATTTTCAGCATCGACGATCATCATCATATTGATGTACTCCTGAACTGTGGTCTGTGCGATATCCAGTATATTGATATCGTTCTCTGCAAAGTACGTACACACCTTTGCGATGATCCCAACCATGTCTTTGCCCACGAGTGTGACTATTGTTTTCTTCATTTTTACACGCCCCTGTTTTTTTCGTCTTTGAGAATGGCGTATTCTATCGAATCCGAAAGTGCGATCATCGATGCCTCGATGACGTTCGTTGATACACCGACTGTACTCCAGCTGTCCTTGCCATCGGTGGATCTTATAAGTACCCTTACAGGTGCCGCGGTCGCTGCCTTCTCGTCAAGTACACGTACCTTGTAATCCGACAGTTTGATGTTGTTGAGTACGGGATAGAATTTGGACAAAGCCTTTCTCAAAGCGTTATCCAATGCATTGACCGGGCCATCACCGTCCGATGCGGTATGTTCTTCGTTTCCGAATCTGTCTATAACCTTGACGCTGGCTTCGGACGACAGCTTGTTATTGCCGATATCGTCTATGAACAGACGGAAACCGGTGATATTAAAGGGCCTCTCGTGATTGTTCGTTAGTCTTTTGACGAGAAGCTGAAAACTTGCATCCGCTCCTTCGTATTGGTAACCCTCTGCCTCCATATTCTTGATGTGATCGGCAATCTTTCTGCTCTCGTCCCTATCAACGGCGATATTCATCTCCCTAAGCTTCTCGGTGACACTCGCACGTCCGGACATGTCCGAGATCAGGATCTTGCGCTTGTTGCCTACGGTACCGGGTTCAACATGTTCGTATGTTTTCGTGTCCTTGCTCATTGCGCTTACGTGCATTCCGCCTTTGTGCGCGAATGCCTTATCACCGACGTACGGCTGACTGGACAGCAGGCCCGTGTTCGCTGTTTCTGAGACGAATTTGCTCATCAAAGTGAGTTTGGAGAGGTCTACCGACGGTATGCTGTAGTTCATCTTGAGCATCAGATCGGGTATCACGGAACATAGGTTCGCATTTCCGCATCTTTCGCCGAGTCCGTTGATCGTCCCCTGCACCATCCTTGCACCGTTCTCGACGGCAGCGAGGCTGCATGCGACAGCCAGTTCTGAATCGTTGTGACAATGTATCCCGACAGGAACATCGATCGTGTCTGTTACCTTTCTGGTGGTCGATCCTATGAAACTCGGTATGGAGCCGCCGTTCGTATCGCAGAGGACGATCCATTCCGCTCCGCCCTTTACGGCTGCGGACAAGACTTCCATGGAATATTTCGGATTCGCTTTATATCCGTCAAAGAAGTGTTCGGCATCGAATATCACATGTTTTCCTGACGTTCTCAGGTAGGATATGCTGTCCTCTATCATGCGAAGATTCTCTTCAAGCGTCGTGCAAAGTGCTTTTTTGACATGAAAATCCCAAGCCTTTCCGAATATGCACGTCCATTTGGCCGGACATTCGGAAAGCATAATAATGTTCGGGTCCTCGGAAGCCATGAGATCGGGTTTGCAGGTGCTGCCGAAGGATACCAGTTTGGCATTCTTGGGATTCGTTTTATCAGCCGATCTGAAGAATTCAGCATCCTTGGGATTGGAGGGGGGCATTCCGCCCTCTACGAAATCAATACCGAATTCATCGAGATTCAACAGGATTTCCATTTTGTCCTCTGCTGAAAATGATATGCCTTCGGTCTGTGCACCATCACGCAATGTGGTGTCGTAGATGTATACGCGGTCTGACACTTTTCGTCCTCCTTTAATGCACGGTTCAATCTGACGGCATATATTTGAAATGATGCTTTGCATCCATTATCGTGATGAGGTCGCTGAGAATGGCCGATGCGGTCTCCTTTCTTCCCGCTCCGCGTCCGGATACGGTGACGGGTCCTGCGAGATCCGTCGTTATCAAAGCCGCGTTCAATGTGCCTGAGATACTCAACGGATGTCCCTTCGGTATGAGCCTCGGTGCAACTTCGAGTCTGTCCTTTGACACCTCGCCGATCAATCGTATGACCATACCGTGATCCGCCGCGAGGGATATTGCACCATCGGTGACTGACGATATTCCGGTGATGGAGACATCTTTTATGGTCACATCCCTTCCGAATATCGAATTTGCCAGGATCGTCACCTTGCATGCAGAGTCGATACCCATGACATCATAGGTGGGATCAGTTTCGGCATATCCCAACTGCTGTGCTTCCCTCAGGGCCTGCTCGAACGGGAGGCCGTTGTCCATCCTGCTCAGGATGAAATTGCACGTTCCGTTGAATATGCCGCGTATGGACCTTATTTCCTGACCCACAAGACCTTCGCGACAAAGGTTTATTATGGGCATGGCACCGCCGACGGAACCTTCGTATCGGAAATTGCATTCGTTTTTCTCCGCAAGGTCATTGAGTTCTCTGAATTTGAGCGCGAGAGGACCTTTGTTCACCGTTATGACGTCCTTCCCTTTTTCAAGGGCATGGGTTATGTTCTTCAGGCCTTCGCCGCCATCTTTGACGTTGGTTGGCGTGCATTCGACCAGAAGGTCGTAATCGACCATATCCAATATCTCGACGCCAGAGAGTCCGTTCCTGTCACGGTGTCCGCATCTGCCGAGGCTGATCTTGTTTCCCAGCATGCAAAGACCGCAGACCTCCTTATCATCGATATCGAAACTCTTCGAGTCCATTACCCCGACGACGCTGACGACCTCGCTGTATCTCTTCTGCAAGAACGGTCTCTTTATCAGGAGAGTTTCGAGGAACCCCTGACCTACCGTTCCAAACCCGGATATGAATATCTTCATTGTCTGACTCCCCTTATGTAGACAAAACCCGCCTTCTTGCAGGCGGATGATAGGAATCTATCTAATTTTTTCAGGTCATCATCCTTCTGAACTTTGACCGAGATCATTGCTGTACGTGTGTCTTTGGCCGTTTTTGACGAATAGCCGATATCGATAGACTCAAAGGATATCTCAGTGGACGCTTCACCGAACAGTTCCTCGATGTAGGAGGCCGAAAGATCCCCTACGAGCATGTAATCCATTGTAAATGTCTCGACGACCGAGTCGAGTTTTGCGACGATCACATCTCTGGATCTCCAGATCTTCTTCAGATTATCTACCTGGTCGGGATCCACATCGAATGTTACATTGACAACGATCCTTCCGTTTATGCTCTGTTCGCGGTTGTGCACTACCCCCACGATGTTTCCGTCAACGGAGGATATGGGTTCAAGTGAACTGACCAGTTGTCCAGGCACATCTTTAACATAGAGGTCTGCATTGATCTTCATCGTAATCACGTTCTTCAACGGTTTTCCATAAACATGCGTAAGTATATATTGTGTATGAAGAACGATCGGGCCTTATCGTCAAATTCGTCTTCTGATGCTGAAAACATAATGGTTTTGAGTCCAAAACCAGTCTGCCTATAGCGCTTTGTGGTGATCGGTCCATCTATGCGGGATCAATTCGAATGCCGTCTACCGATGTCCGGGAATACGATATGATGAAGAGCGGTCGGCTCGAAGGATGATGTCGTATGCTTCATGCCATTCGTTCATTTTGTATGGAATAAATCCAGAACTCGTCTTCATGAGAAAATGGCGCCGAGAGGGAGATTTGAACTCCCGAGGCGAAATCGCCACGAGCTTTCCAGGCTCGCGCCTTACCGGGCTGGGCTATCTCGGCGTAAGTCGGACAAACTAGTACTTGGATTAAAAGGTTTTGTCTGGCGGATTTTTTCGTTCAACTATCCAAGAGTCAGTATCCAGTGCGGACGGTCTTAGTATTTGTGCGACAGATGTGGTGCAGGTCCGTTCCTGAACGCTATTTATTTTAGGTACTACATGCATCGACCTGCCGATGCTAAAGGACGATGTTCCCAGTATTACGGCCGACGATGTGGAGGAGCTGAGAGATTTCATCAGGACGGCCGCGAAGAAAACAGGCTGTGACGGGATGGTCATAGGTCTCAGTGGGGGATTGGATTCTGCGGTCGTCACAAAACTGACCGTTGATGCGATAGGTGCGGACAAGGTGTTGAACGTATTCATGCCTTCGAGGGTAACGCCGGCGGAGGACTACAAGGTCACAGCAGATCTGTGCAGGAAGTGGGGTACCGAGTATAAGGTAGTGGACATCCAACCCGCGGTCGACAGCCTGGTGGCCATTCTGACCTCTAATGACGACGTGCCTCTGGAACGCGGAAATATCGCTGCGAGATGCAGGATGGTGGTCCTCTACAACCAGGCGAAAAAGAGGAATTATCTAGTGATGGGCACGTCGAATCAGAGTGAACTGATGATGGGATACTTCACCAAATTCGGTGATGGGGCCTGCGATATCACTCCGCTTGCCAACATCTACAAGATACAGGTGAGACAGATAGCCAAGATGATAGGCGTTCCAGAAGATATAATCACAAAACCTCCGACAGCGGGATTATGGGAAGGGCAGACCGACGAGGACGAGATGGGAGTGAGGTACTGCGACCTGGACAGGATTCTGTACGGATTCGAGATGGAGAGGACGGACAAGGAGATCGCCTCGTTCGTCAATCTTTCGGTCGAAGATGTGGCGAACATCAGAATCAGAGTAAAAAAGGCGGAGCACAAGAGGTTGCAGCCGACACGTCCAGGGTCTTCGGTTGGATAAAAACGTATCAGAATCTTTATTAATATCCTAGTGTTCATCCGAGCATAAGCTCCTGTAGTGTAGCGGCCAATCATGAAGCCCTCTCGAGGCTTCGACTCGGGTTCAAATCCCGACGGGAGCACTATCACATCTTCTGTGTGTTCCTTCTCCACGGATTCGGGGAGCTTTTTGAGGTTGTGTTGGAAGGTCCGGGACAGACATTTCTGTTCTGTCACCCGTCTTGCAAATGAGATTACGCAGAACGGTATGGTTTGAGGTGCAATACCAATGGCGTATTGTGATACATCCGTGCCCAGTATATTGGCGTACATCATACATTGTCACGGGTATTTTGAAAAATATGTAGAACATCACACGATGACACTAAACATCTCACGTCAACATCCATGATAAATATCACACAGTTGTCATCCTTCAGGTCAAATCATTCACGATGCATGTGTGATCAAAGACGATTCGCTGTTATGGTATTTCTGAAACGGTTCTTTTACGATACGAATCCGGTGTGATTTGTCGCAATCGCTGTCAATTCATGACGGTACCGTTTCTGTTGACATATCCATGTGGCTCAAGCGTCAAGAGACGTACCATATAATGGATGAGGTCCATGTGTTTCTGGCTGCACTTCTGGTGATGGTGCATGGAATACGCAACCATTTGCCGCCAATGTTCATATCGAACGCGGACGATACGTATTTCGACCGTCTGAGTGTTTCACTTTTGCGTCTCTTTCTTTAGGATATCGATGATCTCGTCCGTTGTGAGCACCTTACCTACGGAGACCACCCTCTCTCCTATGACGAGTGCAGGTGTCTGCATAACACCGTAGGATGAAACGGTCTTCATGTCGGTCACGTGGGCAACCGTATAATCCAGACCGGTCCTTGAAACTGCATCTGCAGCGTTATCGGTCATCATTTTACATTTTTTGCATCCATTCATTCCAAGTATTTTCACATACGCGTCTTTCGATCCGCTTTCACTCTTCTTTCTGAACATATTCCACACCCTTTTCAAATTCCGAACATCAACTGAAGCCAATTGAACATATACCCTATCACTATTATTCCGATCACAACGATCAGGAAGAAAGTTGCGAGCAGTTTGCTCTTCACCACGCTTTTTAGCATCATCATCGACGGAAGCGACAATGCCGTGACGCTCATCATGAATGCCAATATCGTTCCTGCCGTGATTCCCTTACCGAAAAGCGCCTCTGCAATGGGTATTGTTCCGAAGATGTCGGCATATATCGGGACACCGATGAGGGTCGCGATCACCACGGAGAACGGGTTGTTTTCGCCCAGTATCGCCTGTATGATGTCCGTTGGGATCCAGTTGTGTATAAGTGCACCTATGAGCACACCGATTATGATGTACTTCCATACCTTCGATACTGTCTGAACCACCTGTTCCCAGGAATACGAGATCCTTTCACTGCGGTCCATATCCCCCATGTTCGAGCATGAACAGCCGCATCCTGAGGACACGGGCGTATCTTCTGCGGCAACATCCGCGGAAGGTCTTGCGAAATCCATGATCTGGTCATCCATATGCATCCTTTCGATTATCGTGCCGCCGATCACGGCTAACAGCACGCCTACGATCACATATATCACGGCCATCTCGATGCCGAATATGCTGGTGAGTATGACCATGGATGCCAGATCAACGAACGGCGAGGAGATCAGGAAGGAGAATGTAACGCCCAATGGCAACCCTGCTTTCGTGAAACCGATGAATATGGGTATCGACGAACACGAGCAGAACGGTGTTACCGTCCCAAGCAGAGCGCCACCGAAGTTCGCTTTGATCCCTCGGAAGTCTGCGAGTATCCTCTTAGTACGTTCCGGAGGAAAATAACTTTGAATGTACGACATGACGAATATCAATATGGTCAGCAGTATCAGTATTTTGATGAAGTCGTAGATGAAGAACTGCATGCTGCCGCCAAGCTGTGTGGTCATGTCGACACCCAGGAAAGTCAAAAGCGACCCGACAAGATCGTTCAGCCATTGCATTCCCAGGATCTGTGTCTGAACGAAGGTCCAAAAGCTGGTCATCACAGCACCTCTCCGTCACCATCGACAAAATCTATACTGTTGCGGCGTACTTTTCTGATCAGAGATTTGGATGTCATACCCATCTCTATCCATGCAGCATTGAAGACACCCGTGGGGGACAGACAGGTCGGGGAAATATCACCTCTGATCTTCGGATCGTTGATTCTGCTGTTTTCAAAGTCGGTAATGTCAGTCAATGTTAGCTTACCCAGGCGTTCTCCGAAGGCAGCTACCTTGGGGCAATCCGATTCGATAAGAACATCAAGGTCTCCGTCGTCCCTTTGCAAAACGGTTATTCTATGCGTTTTTTCACAGATGTTCATATTCACGACCACTGTCGCCATGACAGGTCGAAGGCGGTCTGTATATATAGATATATCTACATATTTCTATATATCAATTTGTTCTTGCAGATCCATCGTTCTCATAAATATCCGATGAGATTCAATGGACGCTCTGAAACGGTGCTCGGTTCAGCAACAGAAACCCATACGATCATACGGTCCCTCAATGAGGTCGTATTGTCGATTCCTGAATTTGGTTTCTTTTCAAATGATGAAGAACTAGGTTTTCCGTCTTCGTTGCGGATCGACAGATACGAACGTCTGTGAAAATA
>JBAYAO010000056.1:0-9168 GCA_041669745.1 Candidatus Methanomethylophilaceae archaeon
CACGTATGTGACCTGCGGTCGAAAGACCGCCATTTTTTTATTAAGACGATTTGTGTACGAATGATTTTCAGATATGCCAGAAATGGAATGTAAGTGGTTTGGGAGATCTAACGGTCATTCCCTGTTGAAACAGAGGAACCAGTCGAGACTGTATCTTCTGTCGTCCTTGTTCTCCGCCCTCTCCTTGGCTATGGCGCATGTGCTCGCGGTCGGAACGATGGTGTCATCTCCCGGCTTCCAATTCATAGGGGTCGCGACGGAGTCCTTGTCGGCCTTCTGGAGGGCGATCACGGTCCTCTTGATCTCGTCGAAGTTCCTTCCGGTCGACATCGGATAGTACATTATGCATCTGACGATCCCTTTGGGGTCTATTATGAACACCGCCCTGACCGCTTTTGTGTTTGACTGACCCGGCTGGATCATTCCGAACTTCTTGGCAATGTTCATGCTCACATCCTCTATGAGCGGGAACTTGACCTCGACGTTCTTCATGCCGTTCCATTCGAATTCCTGGATCTTTCTGAGCCATGCTATGTGCGAGGAGACGGAATCGACCGACAGTCCCACAAGCTCCGTGTTGATCGCTTTGAGCTCGTCCGCTCTGTGCGCGAATGTCATGAATTCCGTCGTGCAGACCGGCGTGAAATCCGCTGGATGGGAGAAGAACACAATCCACTTACCCTTGAAATCCTGCGGGAACTTGATGTTTCCCTGAGTAGTCACTGCCTCGAATTCAGGACTTTTGTCACCGATCAAAGGCATCCTGTAGCATTCCGGCTCACTGTTCTCATCTGTCATATTCAATCCTCCTGTACCTCAAAAATCCTATATTCAATATCGTTAACTGTGTATATTAGTTTAACGATGTTAACATATATTGAAAAGACAGCTAGAAGAAGATGTGCGGCGTTTCAAAGCGTTGCGATCCTCTTGCAGCTGAACGGGTCCTTCCAGAATATATACGGCAGCCAATCCTTCAGCGGCAGTTCCTTCGCATATATTGGAGTGTAGAACGCCCTTACGGGCCTGATCATCATCAGAACGATCATGGCGATGAGAACCGCACTCATCAGCACCGCACCTATGTGGAACACATCTCCGGCAATGATGTTGATGCCTATCTCGTTCAGTATCAATATCGCCAGGTACAATCCTGATTGCCGTATGACACGGCCCCATGCCCTCCGGTTTCCGGTAGCCATCATGAATATCGTCCAAAGATAGTTCAGATACAGTGCCAAAAGGAATAACATGAACAACAGGATGAACAACGCCTTTCCTGCATCGAAATAATCGAACGCATATGGCAGATATGCGAAAACCCTGAGAAAATAATATGTAGCAAACAGGAATGCTATCGGCCCTGCCGCCAAGAGATATCTGGGTGCTTTTTTCCCGTATTCACTGTATCTGCTGCTGTCGAATCGCACCATTGGTTGCGCATCGTCGGGAATACTACTTTATGCTATCTGATTTCATACCATGTACGGATGGATTCCAAAGAAGCGGGAAACAAGGTCATTCGATGTACATGCTTCAGCGAGAAGACGGATGTCCTCCTGAATCCTCTGATGATCATCATTGCGGTGGTCTCGTATCTTGTTTTTGCGTTCTATTATCTCACTATCGTAAGGGAGATCGAGATCGAATGGACACTTCCCCTCCACTTCGTGATAGCCGCATACGGTCTGGTCGTCATCGGTATAGCACTTTCGATGATGACGTATCATCTGATCCTGATACGCAACTACGCACATTCCAAAAGAGAGAAGGACCTCAGAAGATATCTCATCAGTTACCTCAACACACGCAGCGCAGCGAAGGACATCGATATAACCGATGACTTGGCCAGACTGATAGAGATCGATGCCGATATCTCCCAACACGAAGATCCGACACGACCGAGGAAGATGCTCTGTCTTATCCTGATCCCTGTTACGATCGTTTTTGCCTCCCTGGCGATAGATGTCATGCACAACAACCTCGGCGAGGTGACCATGGTGACCATGATCCTGATACTCTCGATAGGATTGATGACCGTGCCGGAGGTGACGTCCTTCCCATATGATCACGAACAGCACTTCGCCGAATTTCATGAGCGGATGAGACTTGTCAGCGAGAGGGTCGGACTTGATACTGTGCGTTTCGAACCCACCGTTCCGTTACGGTCATTTGACAGACTGGCCAAACTGTCCGTTTGTACACTGGGCGTATACTCTGTATTCTGGGCATATCTGCTCTTCAAGGATACCAACGAACACTTCAGGAACCAACGCATCGTCGAAAACGATTTCATCGACAAGATGCGAAAAATAGAGAACGGCGGGGTATGACCCACCGGATGATGTCTATCTCTGTCTAGGCCCGAAAGGATTTGTCGGTGTCACCGACGATTGACCGCTGTAATATGACAACGCCCTTTCGCACAACGTTGCATCCTCACCTTCATCCGGAACGATGATCAGCGTTGCGGTACTGGTCACGGTTGCCTGTCCGAGCGACGTCTCTGCAGTGGTCTCGCAGAAATAGTAGTTCTTAGAGTCCACACTGTAATAGTACCCTACCGTATCGCTCGGCAGCACGACGGCTGTGACCGCGTGACCCGGCAGCAGTACCAACGCGGTGTCGTACCCCGCCGCTTTGAATAAGGCCGCCAAGAGTATCGATGTGTCCTCACAGTCCCCGGCCCTGTCGTACAGTGTCTCCAGAGGATATTTCCAGTATTCTTCGACGACACCGTCTACCAGTTCGTCATCCACAAAGAGAAGAGACTTGTTCGCCTCATAGAAGTCACTGTCACTGACGTATTCGAACGATTGCGCGAACCCGAGTATGAAGGCGGCAAGCTCTATCTGACCGTCATCCGTGGTGGTGTCGGCAACACCGGAAAGCTCTATCAACTGTGAGGTCAACTCGATGATATAAGGATCCGTATACGTAACGAAGGCGATATTCGTGTTTATCGTCTCCGTGCTGGTATAATTCTCGCTCACATATCCCCTGTAGACGTCTGCGGCACGGTAATCTATCAGATCCTCATGTGTGAAATTCAGGGTCACCGTATATGGATCATCATCGTACGTCCATGAGTAGATCCAACCTGTAACCGTCTCACCGTCCGAATCCACCGTTGTCACTATCCCTGAAGGATACGCAGAAAGCAGATCTTCTTTAGAAGTCGGGATGGTTGTCGTAGAGGTCATGGACGAATCGTCTTCGTCATGACCGTACATACCGAACAGCACACTGCCGGCCACCGCCGCCGCTAGCACTACCATTACCACGGCTATGACGGCAAACTTGTTGGATACGGCCATGCACGGTTATCACGAAAAAAAGTATTTATCCTTGTCCTTTTCTTATAAATTATTGATGAATATGTCCAATGGACCGTCCGTCGGGATGATAAATGTGTTCTAAACTGTTTGTAAGCGGTTTACCAGGACTTTTGCCTTATCCTACTTTGTGAGATCCTCGAGCTTTTTGCGGAGCTTGGACCTCTTTGCCGGTGATACGTTGACACCGGCATTCTCATCGAGCTTCTTGAGACACTCCCTCTCCATGTCCGTGACCTTCTTGGGAACATCTATCTTCACGCGGACGAAAAGATCGCCGCGGATCGTACTGCCGGACCTTGGAAGGCCCTTGCCCGATATTCTCAGGACTGCCCCGACCTGGGTCCCCGAAGGGATCTTGAGTATGGCCTGCTCCCCTTCCAGCGTCCTGACGGTCTCTTCGCCTCCGAGGACGAGTCTAGGATACGTGGTCGTGATACCTGTCCACAGGTTGATACCGTCGCGCTCGAAGAGCTTGTCCTGTTTGACGTGGATCACCACGTAAAGATCACCCGAGTGTCCTCCGTTGTATCCTGCATCGCCTGCGCCCTGCACTCTGAGACGGGCATCGTCATCGACGCCCGCCGGTATCTTGATACTCACCTTGGAGGTCTTCTGGATACGCCCTGAGCCGCGGCACGTTGGACACCTTTCCGCAGCTGTCTTACCTCGACCGTTGCATTTGGGACACTCGCCGACCTGAACCATCTGTCCGAACGGTGTGTTACGCACCATCTGTACTTTTCCCTGACCGCCGCACTGCGAACAGACGGTCACTTTACCGTCCTTGCCGCCTGTGCCTTTGCAGTCAGTGCAGTTGACGGTGTGGGGAACCGAAAGCTCGACTTCCCTTCCCTTCAACACGTCGATCAACGAGATCTCGATGTCATACCTCAGGGACTCGCCTGTACGGGCACCGTTCTTGGACTGCTTCTGTCTTCCGCCTCCGCCGAAGAACATATCGAATATGCTTCCGCCTCCGAAGATATCGCTGATATCCTCGTAGTGGGTAAAGTCATCCCAGCTGAATCCTCCGCCTCCGCTGAATTGTTGGTTGACGCCCGCATGTCCATATTGGTCGTATATCCTGCGTTTTTCGGCATCTGACAGAACCTCGTATGCCTCGGAGATCTCTTTGAATTTCTCCTCGGCGACCTCTTTGGGATCCTTGGATACATCCGGATGGTTCTCCTTGGCCAACTTCCTGTAGGCTTTCTTGATCTCGTCCGGTGAAGCATCCTTCGCGACACCCAGTACTTCGTAGTAGTCCCTTGGCATGTTTACTCGTCATCCACGATCTTATAGTCGGCGTCGACAAAATCCCCGTCGTTCTTGTCTTTTCCGGACTCTTGACTCCTCTGTTTGCCGGCGTCCTGCGCACCTTCCGCACCGCAGCCGCATCCACCAGCCTGTTGCTGTTGCTGCTGCGCTTCAGCATAGATCTTCTGGGAGATTGGCTCCATCGCCTTGTAGAGAGCATCCATCTTGGATTTTATGTCCTCTACCTTCCCTCCAGTGCGTGCCGCCTCGAGGTCCGATATCGCCGACTCGATCTTCGTCCTTTCCTCGTTGTTGACCTTGTCGCCCAGTTCGTCCAATGATTTCTTCACGGAATAGACGGCCGTCTCGGCCTGGTTGAGTACTTCGACCTCCTCGCGCTTCTTCTTGTCCGCATCCGCGAACTGTTCTGCCTGCTTGACCATATTGTCTATCTCGTCCTTAGACAGCTTCGTTGAAGAAGCGATTGTGATCTTCTGCTCCTTTCCGGTACCTTTGTCCTTTGCCGTGACATTGATGATGCCGTTGGCATCGATATCGAATGTCACCTCTATCTGCGGGATGCCGCGACGTGCCGCCGGGATGCCGTCCAAGACGAACCGGCCCAAAGACGTGTTGTCACTGGCCATCTCCCTCTCACCCTGAACGACATGGATCTCTACGGACGGCTGGTTATCCGCCGCTGTGGAGAACACCTGCGACTTCCTCGTGGGTATGGTCGTGTTCCTGTTGATCAGTTTCGTCGCAACGCCGCCGAGGGTCTCGATACCCAACGAAAGGGGTGTGACATCCAACAGGAGAACGTCTTTCACATCACCTGAGATGACCGCACCCTGAATGGCCGCACCCATCGAAACGCATTCCATGGGATCGATACCACGCTGGATCTTCGGTCCGACGAGATTCTCGACGAAATTCTGAACTATCGGCATCCTTGTCGGTCCGCCGACCATTATAATCTTGTCCACCCCGTCATTGGTGAGACCGGCATCTTTCATGGCCTGCATTATTGACGTCTTGCAGCGATTGACGATCGGTTCCACCAATTCTTCGAGCTTTGCACGCGTTATCGTCTTGACCAGATGTTTGGGTCCGGATGCATCCGAGGTTATGAACGGCAGATTGATCTCCGTCTGCATCGTCGTGGACAGCTCGATCTTTGCCTTCTCGCACGCCTCCCTTACTCTCCAGAATGCCATGTTGTCTTTCGCGAGATCGACGCCGGTCTCCTTCTGGAACTCTCCGACGATATACTTAGTGAGCACTTCGTCCATATCGGAGCCGCCGAGTTTGGTGTCCCCGGATGTCGAGAGGACCTCGAACACGCCGTCGCTGAAATCCATTATGGTGACATCCAATGTTCCGCCACCGAAATCGAAAACCAGGATCTTCTGTGAAAGATTCGCCTTGTCGACACCGTATGCCAGTGCTGCTGCGGTCGGCTCGTTGATGATACGTACCACATCCAGTCCGGCGATCGCACCGGCATCTTTGGTCGCCTGTCTCTGATTATCGTTGAAGTACGCCGGTACCGTGATCACCGCCTTGTCGACGGTCTCACCGAGATACGACTCCGCATCCCTCTTTATCTTCTGCAGTATGAATGCCGATATCTGCTGCGGAGAATATTCCTTGTCGAGTGCTTTGACCTTCTCGGAAGACCCCATCTTCCTCTTGACGTTCTTGACCGTACCGTCAGGGTTTGAAACTGCCTGTCTCCTTGCCGGTTCCCCGACCAACAACTGCCCGTCTTTCGTAAACGCTACATATGATGGGAATGCCTTGCCTCCCATGCTGGTCCCCTCCGCACTGGGGATCATGGTGGGCCTGCCACCTTCCATTACAGAGGCGGCGGAGTTACTTGTTCCCAGATCTATTCCTATGATTCTTGACATTTTTACTCACCTTCGCTCTTATCAGTTTTCTCTAATTCCTTTTCTTTCGGATTCTCTGCCTTCTTGGTCACCTTGACTTTCGAATATCTAAGCACCCTGTCACCTATACGATATCCCTTCTGAAATACTTCTGCAATATCCCCGTCGGTATCCGATTCCACAGCACAAAGCGCATCGTGACAATTCGGATCAAACTTGCCGTTCGTAACGATCTCGGTAAGTCCTTTGGACTCCAGTATCTTCATCAGATTCTGACGGATCCCCTTCACACCCTTGACGAAATCATCCTCTTCCTTCGCATGTTCCAGAGCCCTATCCAGATCGTCCACTATACCCAGTATCTGAGATATCAGGTCCGCAGTGGCGAATGTTTTGAATTCCTCGTTCTCTCGCTGCGTCCTCTTCCTGAAGTTGTCAAAATCGGCCTGCAGCCTCTGTGCCATATCCAAGTATTCGGCGGCTTTAGCCTTCGCTTCATCCAACTCCACCTGGGTTCCCTGCACCTCTTCTGCAGATTCCGTTTTTTTAGACTTACCAGTCACATCGATCACCTTTGGTAGTTATGGTATAAGATAAGGGAAGGGGTTTTTAAACCCCTATTGATGAAATGTTTAATCGTCCATGTCGACGCCGCCGCCCATGCCGCCCATTCCTCCGGGCGGTCCGGCAGGCATCGGTGAACTGCGTGACGCGATGACATCGTCGATCCTGAGAATCATGACAGCAGCATCGGTGGCAGAGTTTATGGCCTGTTTCCCGACCCTGTATGGTTCGATGACATTGAGTTTGAACATATCCTCCACCTTACCGGTGAACGGGTTCAGACCCGCCGTTATCTTTCCGGCCTTGTGCTGTTTCCTCATCTCGATCAGGATGTCAATCGGATCCAGGCCTGCGTTCTCGGCGAGAGTCGTCGGAATTGACTCCATTGCCGATGCGTAAGCGTCGATAGCGATTTGTTCTCTTCCGCCGACCGATGCAGAGTACTCTCTGAGCCTCATTGCGATCTCGGTTGCGGCTGAACCGCCGCCTGTCGTCATCATTCCGTCCTCTATGGCGACCTTGACAACAGACCACGCGTCTACGAGGGATCTCTCTATCTCGTCGATGACATGCTTGGTTCCGCCTCTGATCAGTATCGAGACGCTCTTGGTGTTCTTCAAACCGGTGATGAACGTCATCTCCTCGTCCTGTACCTTCCTGACCTCGACGAGGTCCGCGCATCCGAGATCGGATTTGTCAAGCTCATCGAGCTTGTTGATTATGTTCCCGCCGGTGGATGCAGACAACTTCTCCATGTCGGATTTCTTCACGCGTCTTGCGGCGTAGATCCCTTCTTTCGCAAGGTAATGCTGCGCAAGATCGTCGACTCCTTTCTGGCAGAAGACCACGGTCGCTCCGACGGACTTGACCTTCTCGACCATCTTTCTCAGCATGTTCTCCTCCTCCATCAGGAAGGCGTTCAGCTGTGAAGGGTCCGTTATCTCTATCTTCGCATCGATCTCCGTCTTCTTGACCTCGAACGGTGCATCTATCAGAGCGATCTTCGCATTCTTTATGGATCTTGGCATTGCCGAATGTACGGGCTCTTTGTCGATTATCAATCCCTTCACGAGGGATGTCTCTTCCATCGAGGCGCCTGCCTTCTTAACGGTCTGGATGTTGTTGAGGTCTATGGTATATTTACCTTTGGCATCCTTTTCCGCAACCGTCTTGACCGCATCCACGACGAGATCTGAGAAGAACTTCTTCGAGCTCGAGATCTGCTTGCTGTTCATGGCAGTCTGCGCAATGTTCTTCAAGGTCTCATCATCGTTGAATGAGACCTTCTTGGATATGTCTATCAGGATCTTCTGAGCCTGAGCATTCGCGAGCCTGTATCCGTTCGCGATGATCGTCGGATGGACGTTCGAGTCCACCATGTCGAGCGATTTCTTCAACAATTCACCGGCAAGGATGACTGATGTCGTGGTTCCGTCCCCGACCTCAGAATCCTGTGTCTTGGCGACCTCTACGAGCATCTTTGCCGCAGGATGCTGCACATCGATTTCCTTCAGGATCGTGACACCGTCATTGGTGATGATGACATCTCCCATAGAATCGACGAGCATCTTATCCATCCCTCTCGGTCCAAGGCTGCTTCTGACCGCATCAGAGATCGTCCTAGCGGCCGCGATGTTGTTGAACTGAGCGTCTTTTCCTTTGTCCCTTTTGGTCCCTTCCTTCAGGATCACAATTGGCGTATTACCCATACCCATTTTCTTCATTCCTCCGTTTTAATTGGATTGTCTGTCCTGCCTAAAGTTTGTGCTTCTATATAAATTTTACACTCATTTTCCCCCCATAATGGAGAGTAGATATGACCCGGCACCATACCGTAGCTACCGAACCAGATATATTCAAGAACCTTTATGCAGTGACGTGGATAACCTTCCCTTCAACACAAAAGGATATCGTCTTCTGAAGGCCGCCGGAGATGACAAACCCTTCCTCCTCTCGTGCGTAAAAGAAAGTATCTTAGCCTCCGTGTCGAAAGAGGAAGCGGAGATGCAGGGATTGTGGATCAACGACATACTCGGCATAACATCCACGAATCTTGACAGTGACATGATGGAGAACGAGGCCTTTATCCTTACGGACGGCAACGGAAAGAATGTCGG
>JBAYAO010000057.1:0-9101 GCA_041669745.1 Candidatus Methanomethylophilaceae archaeon
CTGGATCTGACCGATAACGGTTTGATAAAGGTAGATTTTGACATGAGCACATCGAGACATGGTATTTTTGCGTGCGGCGATATCGTGGATTATCCTGGAAAGTACAAACAGATCATCACAGGGTGCGGAGAGGCCTGCACGGCAGTGCTGAGCGCGTATAAGTTCGTCAAGAAACCGTATTGGGCCTGAGAAATCTCGGACTGTTTGCCAAAAAAAGCAGTATTTTTAAAAGGTTTCGGCCTTTCGAAAGACCTGTTCACTCTTCGATTGCGCTTGAGGGGCATTCGTCGACGCAGGCTCCGCAGTCTACACATTTTGACGAATCGATGACAGCAAAATCATCGACCGTAATGGCGTCCTGGGGACAAACGTCCGCGCATGCTCCGCATGCTACACAATCATCTACTTTGATTGTAGGCATTTTCTGAACCTCGAGCCACGTAGGGAAAAATCCTATTTTAAGTTTGTCCGTGAGACTTGGGATGAAAAATAAACACCGTTTTAAACAGTGTTTATCATGACACTCAACTTGTCTATTCGGTTATCGCACCGGACGGACATTCGTCGATACAGGCTCCGCAGTCTACACATTTGGATGCATCTATAACGGCTATATCCTTGATAGTTATGGCATTCTGAGGACAAACATTTGCGCATGCTCCGCACGCTACACAGTCATCTGCATTCACTGTTGGCATGGTACAACCGCCCCTGTCACTGTGTAGGAACGTATTTTAATTTTGCCCAGAAAGCACGTAATAAAAAAATGGTACTGCAAAGGCAGTATTGGTTCCGATAAAGATTTTCATTCGTCGGTTATTGCACTTGACGGGCATTCGTCGACGCAGGCTCCGCAGTCTACACATTTGGATGCATCTATAACAGCGAAATCATCTACCGTAATCGCATCCTGTGGGCATGCATCCGCACAGGCTCCGCACGCAGTGCATATTTCTGTATTAACTATCGGCATTTTCTACCTCGGAGGGAAAAAGAACATTTTTCCTATAAAGACATTTGTCAGCACATATCTCAGCCTTTTTATCGCATAAGCACTTTCTGATATCGTGGTTCTAATTTCAGGTCGTATTTGGGATACAGATCGATTCGTCGATGGACATATCGTAGTAGAGGACAACATAATATCTGAAATCGAGGAGGACGAAAGGTCGACATACAAAAACCTCATAATCCCTGGTATCGTCGACGGTCACACCCATATCGCGGATGCAGGTCTTGTTCTCGAAAAAAAGTACGGCCTAGAAGAATTGGTCGCACCCCCACACGGCCTCAAACACAAATATCTGAATGAGACCTCTCCGGAAACTCTTCTTTCAACGATGCGATCCTATTCCGATTCGCTTATCGCCAGCGGTGTCTCTGGATTCATAGACTTCAGAGAAAACGGTGCGGATGGATGCAGACTCCTAAGAAAAGCGTCCAGAAACGCCGTTATCCTCGGAAGACCGGTATCCCCTGAATTCGATCCCAACGAAATCGATGAAATACTCACCGTAGCTGATGGTATCGGGATATCCAGCATCTCCGACATGGAGGACAGCTACGTCGAAGCCGTTGCAGACCTTGTTCACAGAAGGAAGAAAATTCTTGCCTTGCACACAAGCGAACGCGTCCGTGAAGATCTTGAAACGGTATTGTCGCTCAGACCTTCATTCATAGTCCATATGACACAGGCAACAGACGATGACATGCGAAAATGTGCAGATAACGATATTCCTATCGTTGTATGTGCCAGATCAAATCTGTATTTCGGGTTTGTTCCTCCCCTGAAAAGAATGTATGATTCTGGTGCGAGGATCGCTGTCGGTACCGATAATGCCATGATCTCCTCAGCGGATATACTCGATGAATTCAGGACATTCCGTGAAATCCTGATACGCCAGGGCGGAAATGCCTCCTTTGCGCTCAAATCGCTGTTGAACGAAGGAAGGAAGCTATTATATCGGGATTCGGTCATTGGGATACGGACCGGAGAAAAGGCTGATTTGACAGTAATTCCGGACTTGGACGACTTACCGGCCCCGAATGGTGTCAAAAGGGTTCGTTACGGTCCTAACTAACATGGAGGGAATAAACGATGGTTTTCGAAAAAATCCTTGTACCCACTGACGGCAGCGAGTTCACCAAGGTCGCGATAGAAAAAGCAATGGAACTCGCCAAGTGTACCGGCGGACGTATCACTGCGTTGTATGTGGAAGACCAGACCATTTTCGTCAACATGCCTTTGGACTCCGCCATCATGAATGTCTATTCGGTTCTCAGAAAAGAGGGCCAGGCCGCGGTCGATTATGTCTTTGACCTGGGTGCCAAATACGGAATCCAGGTGGAGAAGAAGATTGTGGAAGGTTCACCTGTAAAGGTGATCATCGAAGATTCCGCCGACTACGATGTAATCGTAATGGGAACGCTGGGAAGAACCGGAATGTCAAAACTTATGATGGGCAGCGTCGCAGAAAGGGTCGTAAGATACTCGAAATGTCCTGTGATGGTCGTCAGGTCACCTGAGGTTGAAAACAAATGAAAACAGTAGCAGAAGTAATGGTCAGCATGCCGATCGTCGTCGAAGTACCAGGTAGCCGCAGCGATGCGATAAACATCATGGTAAGACACAAACTCACCGGACTCCCGGTGGTGCGTGCATCGGACGGGCAATTGGTGGGTATAGTTTCAAGAAGAGATGTCTTCACAAAATTCGATGAGGCCCAATTGTCGCTGATAATGAAAAAAGATGTGATCAGGATCTCACCGGACACCACCATAATAGAAGCCGCGAAGATATTCATCGAGAAGAGGATCCACAGGATCCCCGTAGTCGAAGACGGCAGACTTGTCGGAATTATAACACCCACAGACCTTTTGGACGATGTGAAGAACATGAAGACCACCATGACCGCGGAAGATGTTATCCGGGTAAGATGCGTCACTTCATACGAAGGGGAACCCCTGTCATACACCATCGCTGCCATGAGGGTCAGCGGCGCCTCTGCATTACCCGTCCTTGATGCAAAGGGAAAACTTGTCGGCATACTCACCGACCGTGACCTGTTCCTAGATCAGACAAAGGACCTCCAGGCGATGAAAGCATTGGGCATCGAGGATGCGTGTGAATCCCTTGCGGGATTCAGGAACGTACTGCCTTTGTTCTATGTCGCCACGGAAAAGGACATTCCTGAGGAACTTATCGTATCGAATTTTATGATCAAGGATCCTGTAACGGTCTACAAGAAAACTTCACTGTCGGAGGTTGCCAGAATCATGAAACAGAATGATTTTGGTCAGATTCCGGTTCATGGGAATAGAGACGAACTCGTTGGTATGATATACGATGTCGATGTTCTCTGCGCTCTTGTAGGTAATGCAAATGAAAACTGATTCCGCAGATCTGTTGGCACTCTGTAAGCGCAGAGGATTCATCTGGCCGTCCTTTGAATTGTACGGAGGTGTGGCCGGGATGTTCGACTACGGCCCCCTTGGATGTGCCTTGAAGAACAACATCGTAGAGGTTTGGAGATCCATATACAAAGGAAGGGAGGGTTTTGTCGAAATCGACTCTGAGACCGTCAATCCCAGAGAGGTCTTCAAAGCCTCCGGCCATGTCGACGAATTCTCGGATCTGATAACATACTGCCAGAAATGCCAATCCCCCTTTAGGGCGGACCATCTTGTGAAGGACTTCTTTGACAATCCCGATGTTCTTTCACCGAAGGAACTAGAGGACGCGTTCTCAAAATACGGGATAAAATGTCCGGAATGCGGCGGTGACCTAGGCAATGTAGAAGAATTCAATCTCATGTTCAAGACCAACATCGGTCCGGGTTCCAATCGTGTCGGTTACCTCAGACCGGAAACCGCTCAGGGGATCTTCATCAATTACCCCAACCTGTACAGATACAACAGGGAGAAGCTTCCGTTGGGGGTGATCCAGACCGGAAGAGGTTATCGCAATGAGATCGCTCCGCGCCAAGGGATGATAAGGATGAGGGAATTCAACATGATGGAGGTCGAGCTCTTCGTAGATCCTGAGGATAAGGATTGGATCAGATTCCCCGACATCGAAAAGGAAAGCATCACGCTTCTTCCCAACACCTGCAAGGAGGTCACCGTTACCGTCGGCGAAGCCGTGGAAAGAGGCATAATAGCCAACAAGGTGCTCGCCTATTTCGTATACACCACGAAACAGCTTCTCACGAAACTTGGCATAGATCCCGCAAGACTGAGGTTCAGACAACACATGAAGGACGAGATGGCACATTATGCGACCGATTGTTGGGATGCGGAGATACTCTTGTCCTATGGATGGACCGAGGTCACAGGTATCGCCGACAGAGGCTGCTGGGACCTTTCAAGACACGCAGAATTCTCCGGACAGGATCTCACGCATTTCAAAAAATTCGATGAGCCCAGAGAGATGGAGGTCGATAAGATCAAGGCGAAGCATAGAGCCTTGGGCCCCGCTTTCAAAGGTCAAGCCAAGGAGATCGCCAACGTCATGGAAACCATGACACCCTCGGACGTGAAGGACGGAAAACTGACAGTCATCGTGAACGGAAAGGAGATCGTCCTAACGGACGAGTTCTTCGAGGTCGTACGCGTGAAGGAGAAGGTGGCGGGTGAACGCGTGATACCGCACGTCATAGAACCCTCTCACGGACTGGACAGGATATTCTATTCCATCCTCGAACATGCATATGATTACAACGAGAAGGAGCAGTATACCGTTCTACACCTTAGACCTGAGGTAGCGCCCATAAAGGTCGGTGTGTTCCCGCTCATGGAAAAGGATAATCTCGACGAGGTCGCACACAATCTGTACGAGAGCATACATTCCTCTGGCATAGAGTCCTATTACGACGGATCCGGAACGATCGGCAAGAGGTATGCCCGCATGGATGAGGTCGGTACCCCGTGGTGCATAACCGTCGACTATGAATCGATAGAGGACGGTCCCAGTAAGGGAACCGTCACGATCAGGGACAGAGACTCGACCGAACAGAAGCGCATAACGATTGAGAGTGCGAGAAGGATCGTCGGCGAGCTTATCACTGGCAAGGATTTCAAAACCCTCTGACGACCTCGATATATAATGATTTCCGACCAACGGGGGGCAGATCGCCCCCCGATCGTATCCCTTTACGAATCCCGTATTGGATTTTTTTAACACTGGGTCTGATATTTTGATTTCTAGAGAATCATTATAAACATTCTACGCAGATAATGAGACGAGGTGTAAAAAGTGGGAGTTAAAGACCTACAGGATCTAAAAAAGATCTCCATGATCCGTTCTCAGATCAACGGTATGAAGATTGAAGAGATTATGAGCACCGATTATCCAACGGTGGGACCGGATGAGCGCTTGTCGAACGCTCTTTTTCTCATGAAAAAAACCGGATATCAGGATGTTCCCGTTATCGAGGATGGAGAATACATTGGAACGATAAGTTACGGTGCGATCCTGAAGAAGAAGAACATTTCTTTAGACTCAAAGATAAAAAACAACATAACCGCCCCACCTGTGATCATGCTGAACGAAGATATCACGGAAGCTGCGGAGATAATGGTCACTAACAACAGCAGACAGCTCATGGTTGTCAATCCCAGCAAAAAGAAGATAATAGGTGTTGTATCGAGAAGGGCAATGATCGGCCTGGTGGTCGGTATCAAGGCATTCAAGGAGATCAAGGTCTGGGAGATCATGAGCAATCCCGTGGATGGCGTTCTAAGCCGCAACATACTGAGTGACGCGATGGATATCATGATAGGTCTTGACGTCAGGACCGTTCCGGTGGTCAACGATGCACGTAGAGTGATCGGTGTAATCGGAATGAATGAGATCATCGAGAACAATTGGAAAGACGATACGAAGATGGTGAGCGATCTGGACAAGAATAAGACCCAGATCACAGTTGAATCTGTCTGTACATCGGTTGCATACACCGTGAACTGGGACGACGACCTAGGAACGGCGATCGACATGATGCTCGAACACAGGATATCCACCCTCCCCGTGGTGGAGAATGATGAGCTGGTCGGGATCATCACCCAGTACGACATAATAGAACTCATATCGGCCTGCAGGGAAAGGGACCTTCTCTTCGTGCAGATCAGCGGACTGGACGATATGGACAAGGTCTATGCCGATGCAATATACGACAGCATAAAGAGGGAGATGGACAGGATCGGGAGGATCGTGAAACCCCAGTCCTTCACAATGCACGTATCGAAATACAAGGAGAAGGGAGAAAAGAACAAATACAGCATAAGTGCCAGATTGATAGTCAATGGTACTGCTATAAGCGCAAGGGAAGTGGGATGGGACCTTGCGAAGACCGCAGACAATCTCATGAAGAAGATATCCACCTCGGTCATCGATGCGAAGGATACAAAGGATTCCTTCCGCAGAAGAAAGCGCTGAACCCTCCAGTGTGCAACGTCTTCACTAAAAACCTTTTTTAATCCCCTTTTACTCTCCCTAACCTGATCATGTCGCAATACGATTCAGCTTCTATCGAAAAACGCTGGCAGGAAATGTGGAAAAGAGAGGGGATATGTCATTTCGATCCGCAATCCGACAAACCCATCTACAGCATCGATAATCCGCCCAGATACACATCCGGATCTTTGCATCTGGGACATGCGACCGGATACTCGCTCATCGATTTCGCTGCGCGCTACAGGAGAATGAAGGGGTACAATGTTTTCTTTCCCCTCTGTTTCGACGTCAACGGAACACCCATCGAGGTAAAGGTGGAGAAGAAACATCACATCACGAAACTGGATCTTCCGAGATCGGAGTACCGAAAACTCTGCTCGGAATATGCGAACGGATTCATAGAGGAGATGACACATCATTTTGAGATCCTCGGAGAAAGCATGGATCCGAGCATCTACTATCAGACGGATGCCCCGTACTACAGACGCATCACTCAGCTCTCCTTCGTTAAGTTGTTCAACAGAGGACTCGTCTACAAGGCGAACTTTCCAGTGAACTGGTGTCCAAGATGCATGACCGCATTGGCTGATGCCGAGGTCGAACATCAGGATAACGTGAATAAGCTCAATTACATAAAATTCCAGATAGAAGGAGAAGATGATTACGTCCTCGTGGCTACGACGAGACCAGAACTCCTTTGCACGTGCAAGGTCGTTGCGGTCCATCCTGACGACAAGGAAAAGCAACGTCTAGTCGGCAAGAACCTCATAACACCGCTGTACGGCAGAAGGGTCAAAGTGATCTCCGACTCGAAGGTCGACCCCAAGTACGGTACGGGGAACGTCATGATCTGTACCATCGGAGACAAAGATGATCTCGAATGGGTGATGAAATACCACCTGGAACTGGAAAAGGGAATAGATGAATTCGGCAATATGACGGAACTCTCCGGCAAATACACCGGGATGCCTGTCAAAGAGGCACGTGAGGCTGTAATCAAAGACCTGATGGACCAGGGGATCCTTGTGAAACAAGAGGACAACCCACAAAGCGTTTCGGTCTGTTGGAGATGCCAGACTCCAGTCGAATTCCTTCAGGTCCCCCAGTGGTTCCTTAAAACGCTCGATTTCAAAGAGGACGTATTGAAGAGAGCGGAAGAAATCAACTGGTATCCTGAGTTCATGAAAATAAGACTGCAGGATTGGGTCAACTCGCTCGAGTGGGACTGGGTGCTGAGCAGACAGCGCATATTCGCCACGCCTGTTCCCATATGGGAATGCAAAAAATGCGGACATGCCGTGTGTGCAACGGAAAACATGTGTTACTGTGACCCGACCGAAGACAAACCGCCTGTGGATAAATGCCCTGAATGCGGAAGCACCGAATTCGAAGGATGCACGGATGTTTTCGACACTTGGATGGACTCCTCGGGTTCGGCCCTCTACAACACGTATTGGGGAAGGAACGAAGAGCTTCACAAGAGGATGTTCCCGATGTCCATGAGACCCCAGTCGCATGACATCATAAGGACCTGGGCATTCTACTCCATACTCAGAAGCGAACAGATCGAGAACTCCATACCTTGGAAGGACATAATGATCCACGGGTTCATCATGGCCCCCGACGGAACACCTATGCATTCATCCGTCGGAAATGTCATAGATCCGATTCCCATACTTACCGAATACGGTGCCGATGCACTCAGGTATTATGCGAGCACATGCTCGCTTGGAATAGATCATCCGTTCAGGGAAAAGGACGTGATACGCGGAAGGAAACTCTGCAACAAGATCTTCAATCTCGGACAATTCGTGGGCCGTTTCTTCGATGCCAAACCCGAAGAATGCAAAGACCTGCGTATATCCGACAGATGGATAATCAGCAGGTATTCGCGGGTGGTCGAGAATGTAACGGCTTATCTTGAAACGTACACCTTCGACAAGGCGATGAGGGATATCGAAAATTTCATATGGCATGAGTTCGCCGATCACTATGTGGAAATGGTGAAATCCAGAAAGGATGACGCTGCAAGATATACGTTATACAATGTGTTCCTCGGCGCGATCAAAATGATCGCCCCCTTCATGCCACATATAGCCGAGGACGTATATCAGGAGCACTTTTCCAAGTACGAGAACATTAAGAGCGTCCATATCACGGATTGGCCCCAGCCGATATTCATCGATGAAAAGGCGGAACAGGTCGGCGACGTTCTGAAAGATGTCATCGCAGCGATACGCGGATGGAAATCCGAAAAGAAGATACCTTTGAATGCGGAGCTGCAATTGGTAGAGATCATAGGGAAAGAATCGTCCATACTCGGATGTGCCAGACTTGACATAATAGAAACGGTCAAGGCCAAGAACCTTGAAATCGTCCAAAAAGCGGATCTGACCGAAGAGATTATCAATATCAGGCCGATCCATGCAAAACTCGGACCTGCCTTCAAATCCGATGCTAAACAGATCGTGTCCGCCGTCTCAAAGATGGCTCCTGCAGATGTTGCCAAGGCCTTGACCGATGGCAACCTGAAGATCTCCGTAAACGGCAATACCGTTGCCATTGGCCCGGAATTCTTCGAGCCTGAAAAACGTCTCATGTTGGACGGAAAAGCAGTCGACACCTTGCAGGTGGGAGATATGCTCATCGC
>JBAYAO010000058.1:0-9058 GCA_041669745.1 Candidatus Methanomethylophilaceae archaeon
AGTCTGACTTACGATCACGATCGCCGATATTATAGGAAGGATCATGAGCAGTATCACGAATACGATGATCGTTGAAGTACTGGCCTTCTTCATCACTGAGCTTATTAACATCGCAACACCGAATGTACCTATCACGTACATCAATGCCAGTAGAAGGGATTTCGCCAATCCAACATCTACTCCACCTGCAACGATCAGTGATATTAACGCAACCGACAGATAATACAGTCCGACAAATGCTACCCCTATTACCAGAGATGCAAGGAATTTTCCCAAGAAGATCGAGGATTTCTTGATTGGCCTCGTAAATAGAATCAAGGCGGTTCTTTCCTCGTATTCGGACACTATCGTGACAGATGCGAACAGGGTCGCTGCCAGAAGTACTATCAAGGATACAAAGGAAACGTACGTCACAATGATTTCCTTGGGATCTTTGGAAAGACTGCTCCCCAATGCATATGGAAGTACGGTGATCAACAAAAGCACCGTAACTATGAGAGCAAGGAACAGCAGCATCCTCTTCCCGCGGAAGAACTTCGTCATTTCGTTCTTCATGACAACATATGACTGCCTCAGATCGTCTGCAATACCTTCTTTCATGATATCACCTCGACTCCTTTATGAGGTCCAGATACGTGGTCTCCAGACCGTTATCGCCCTCGGACAGACTGTAGGCCTTTATCCCCAGGCCGTCAACGGCCCTGAAGAAATCCGCCTGCTCCGCGACATCTCCATTGAATCTCACTTCTATGTCGTTGCCGTAGCGTTCTGCGTTCGCGACGTTGGGCAATCCGGAAATCTTTGTGATGTCCTCTTTATCGGGTTCTCCCAGAATCTTGATGAAAATGGTCCTTACACCCGATTTGTCGATGACTTTTCCTATATCATCATGAATCAGCAGTTTGCCGTGGTTCACAATGGCAACACGATCGCAAAGATCACTAACCTCATGTAGCATATGAGAACTCATCAAAACCGTAAGGTCCTTCGTTTCATTTCTGAGATTCTTCAGGATATCCCTGACTTCCGCCATACCTCTGGGATCCAACCCGGATGTCGGTTCATCCAGAATTACAACGCTCGGATCGTTCAACAATGCCTGCCCTAACGCGATCCTCTGTCTCATTCCCTTCGAGAATGTGCCCATTTTCTTATCGGCCCATTCGGTCATCTTCACTTTTTCGAGGATCTCGTTCGTCTCCGATACGATGGCCTCGGTTGACATGCCTATGATCTCACCTATATATCTGAACGTCTCACGGGGTGTAAGATATAGATAGAACTCCGGCGTTTCGACGACCGTTCCCACACCCATTAGCGCCCCTTTGGGATTTTTAGCTATGTCTACACCGTTAAGATATGCACTTCCGGAGGTGGCATTGATAAGGCTAGTCAGAATCTTCAGGGTCGTGCTTTTTCCGGCACCGTTCGGTCCCAAAAGTCCGGTGAAACTGTTCTTCTTGATGGAAAGATCAAGATTGTCGACCGCCACAAATTGACCGTACTCTTTGCGCAGCCCGGTTATCTCAATCGGATATTCTCCTGTCATAGGTCTCCCATCATAAGTCAGGAGCAACGATATATTAATCTTTGGCATGACAAAACGTTGATAGTACGAAATTGTCTATAACGAACAGATGAAAACATTATACCCGATACCGCCTGTCAGGAACGATGACAGACGTGCCGTCGAGAACCTTCATCTCGATTAAAATTCCCGCATTGAAAGCTGTAAGGGATATCTTTGACGAATTGGAAGACGTCGGGAATATCAGGTCGCCTCCATTCGACCAGCTGCATGTTACATTGCTCTTCCTGGGTGACGTCAATTCTAAATCGATACCGACACTTTGCGACAGAGTGAGACGCGCACTTTCCGATACGAATGAATTCGATGTCGTTCTGAAGGACGTCGGCACATTTCCCCGCGATGATCGTCCCCGTATCATCTGGATCGGTGTTGAGGCCGATCCTCTGAACGAGATAGTTTTGAAAATCTCCAGAGAATTGGATATGATGCATCTGGATTACGACAGAAGGACCTTCGTTCCGCATATTACGGTCGGCAGGGCGAACGGCAAAGATGATGTCCATGATCTCATCGAACGGAACAGAAATCTTGAATTCGGTTCGTTCAGGTGCACTCGGATCGATATCATGGAAAGTCTTATCGGACGTTCAGGCGCAAAACACAGCATCATAGATTCCGTGACCCTTGCTAAATGACTAATTGTAGGTTTCGCTTTTAATACGCTTTCACGTCGAACACCTGTTCATGAGACTGCATAGATTTCATAACCGGAAACTAAGCCACGATAGAAAGGGAAGCATCGAGGGACTCCCACTGCAACTGATGATATTGATCATAGTGGCGACTCTGGGAACGGCCATGATCGTCGGATGGATGGGGGATGTGAAAACACCCAGTTCCATAGGAGACGTAGCCGTTGAAACGAACGAGATCCATCTTTCGGGCACTGCGAACAACGGATACTACATCACATATTCCTCTGTGAGGATATGTGTCACCGATCAGAACGGCGATCCTCTCGAGGGAGCGACCGTACTATTGACGGGGCTTGGGGTCACGAACATCGATAACGATACCGCATATGAAACGACCGATGGAACCGGATACGTGTCATTCAGCGGATTGAGGATCAGACTGGGTTCGTCCAATGTAGGTTTCATCACGGTGAATGTATCTAAGGCCGGCTATGGGGAGGATTCGTCATGCAAATTGACCGTGATAGCATAAGGACCGATCGAAAAGGAATACTGGACCTTCCCCTCAAATTGATGGTCACGATGATCATCCTCGCCCTTTCCGTTCCTCTGATCGTTGAAGCAGTGGACAACAACGAGATGGACATGATGGACTTCGAGATGGAACAGGAGGTAGTGAAATTTAAGAACGCTGTATCCGCAGTACATTATTCCGGAGAAGGTTCTTCGAGAACGGTCGAACTCGACATACCGCCTGGGTGCGAGATCATCATAGGCGGAACTGGAGCCGATGCGTATTCCGTGAGGACATTCTTCGAAGGAGAACAAATTTCCGTGTACTATTTCGAAAAACCGGTCGTTACGATCCCTATCGAAACGATTATCACCTCAGATTGCACACTTCTTTTGAAAAGTACGTATTACGACGGGCGGGTAGGCATAGAGGTGAGCGTACTTTGATGGAATTCACATTGACGAGAGTGGTCTTGACCATATGCGGTCTTCTGCTTCTCGCAGCGGTGATCCCTCCCGTAACGGGAGTATTCGAGGACAGAGAAGACTGCGAATTGCAGGGACAATCGGACAATATCGCCGATCTCTTCGATTCCTTCTACGTATCGGAAGTCGACACCATGACACTTTGCATGAACGATATACTTCCGTCGTGCGATTCGACAATCGTGCTTGACGGAAACATACTTACGCTGAAATCAGGAGAAAGGGAATACAAATCGACGATCAGACACGGAATCGTCAACAAAGCATCTTTCGGTTCCGATGATATCGTCATCTGCAAAAAGACCGACGAAGGGATTGTTTTGACCCTTATGAATCCGGATCAGTGAATTTTCGTTCGCTTTGAGAAGATAGCGACTATCTTCTTCAAAGCCGCAACGAATCTGTCGATGTCCTCATCATCATTGTAAAGATATACCGATGCCCTGACACAACCGTTTATATTCCTGGAAACGAAGAACGGATGGGCGCAGTGCATCCCTGACCTCACCAGGATCGTATCCATATTATCCAGCATCATTGCAACATCGTGCGGGTTCAGACCCTTGATGTTGAACGAGAAGATCCCTCCCCTCTTCGACGGATCCTCAGGACCAACCAACGTTATCTCTTCAATGTCCTCAAGACCTTTCTGGATCAGCGTTTGCAGATACGTCTCCTGATCGGCTATCCCTCTCATTCCGACTTTTTCCAGATAATCTATGGCGGCCGATGCACCTATTATTCCGGAATAGTTCTCCAGACCCGCCTCGAATCTCTCCGGCGCCGGTGAAATCTTCACCGTATCGTACGTAGCCAAGCCGACAATTCCGCCGCCGTATATCAGCGGTCTAAGCTTTTCAAGCCTCTCGCTCTTTCCGTAGAGGAAACCGACGCCCGATGGGCCCAGCATCTTATGTATCGAAGCAGAATAGAAATCCACATCCATATCCACGACGTCCACAGGCATATGCGGTGCGGCCTGTGCCCCATCCACCAAAACTGCCGCACCGTAATCGTGTGCGATCTCCGTGACCTCCTTGATAGGTACGGTACAACCGGTAACGTTGCTCGAATGCCCCATAGAGACCAATTTAACGTCTCTGTCCATGACGTTTTTGAATTCCTCTATATCGAATTCACCGCATCGTGAGGTCCTGCAGTACCTTCTCCTTATGCCGATGTCCTTTGCCATCTCCAACCATTGGACATGATTGGAATTGTGCTCCACATCCGTCGTTAGAACGGTATCCCCCTTTTTCAATCCGAAACCTCTGGCAACTATGTTCATGCCTTCTGTACAATTCTTTGTGAAAACAAAGTCGTTCTCATTCTTGGAACCAAAGAACTTTGCTAATTTTTCCCTGGTCTCATCCACACCCATCGATACGCGCGTTGCCATGGAATGAACGCTTCTTCCGCCGCAGGCAGGATACTCATTGTAGTATTCAAGCATCTTCTCGATCACGGAATCCGGTTTAAGACTCTGACACGCACTGTCTAGATACACAGCGTCACCGTTCCTTATTGTGGGAAAGTCCTTTCTAATCGACGAAACATCCATCGACCCCCAATATGCAAGGTTGTAATTGAGGGTTACGCAAAGGCTCCGGCGTCTAATCTCAATTATCCAAACGATCCTTATCCTGTTGCGACATGTTCCTATATAGGTCAAACAAACTCGAAAAAATCTTTTGTGTCAAGAAGCTGGTCTCTTTGAGAATTCGTCAAAAAACCGGCCATGTCCTCCGCACATCCGCACAGACGTGCACGAACGACAGTATAATATGATTTACCCATGATTCACTATCATGAATGCCCTGAGGGTCAAGATCGGTGGGCTGGAATTTGATAATCCTGGAATGGTCGCATCCGGCATAATGGATGAAACGGGATTGTCGATGGTAAGGATGTTCTCGTCTGGAGCCGGCGCCGTTGTCTCGAAATCAATCGGTTCATTACCTAATCCCGGCCATCCGAATCCGAATTTCACCGAAGTACCGTCTGGATGCATAAATGCCATGGGTCTACCGAACCCTGGAATAGATGCCTTTGCCGAGGAGATGGGTATCGCCACTCCGAAAGGAAAGGTCATAGGTTCGATCTATGCCGCAACACCGGAAGAATTCGCCGTATTGGCCGGTAGAATGGAAGACTTCGGAGCCTGCGCTGTAGAGCTTAACCTCTCCTGCCCGCATGCTAGAGGGTACGGCATTGAGGTCGGAACCGATCCCGTACTGGTGACGAAGATAGTCTCAGCAGTGAAATCGACCGTAAGTATACCCGTATGGGCCAAACTTACACCGAACACGCACATCCTTACCGAGATAGGAAAAGCCGTGGAAAGTGGTGACGGCGACGCGATCGTCGCGATAAACACCCTAAAGGCCATGATCATAGCCCCCGAATTCGGGAGGCCGGTGCTCAGCAACAAGATCGGCGGTCTCTCCGGAGAAGCGATCAAACCGGTAGGCGTTCGTGCGGTCTACGACCTGAGGAAGGCCGTATCGATACCCATCATAGGCGTGGGAGGTATTTCGGATTACAGAGATGCGTTGGAATACATCATGGCCGGAGCATCCGCCTTCCAGATAGGGACTGCGATAATGAACAGAGGACCTGAAATCTTCAGAACCATCAACGAGGACCTTATGGATTTCATGGAAAGGTATGGATATCGTTCGATGGGGGACATGGTGGGTGTTGCCAATGACTGACATCGTAACCATCAAGGATGTCTTTGCCGTAAATCCCTATGGTAAGACGTTCACATTCGATTGGGACGCTAAGGTACGTCCTGGACAGTTCATAATGGTCTGGGCCCCCGGAATGGATGAGATTCCGCTTTCGCTCTCATCCACCGACAAGGAGAAGAGCATCACCTTCAAGACGATCGGCAACGACACGAGAAAACTCTTCAACATGAAAAAAGGGGATGAACTGAGGATCAGAGGGCCGTATGGGAATGGTTACACACTTGACAGAAGAAAGAAGACCCTTGTCGTCGGAGGGGGGGTCGGTATTGCCCCGTTGCTCCCAGTGATAAGGATGACCTCTGTGGATGCCGTGTTCGCGGCACGCGACAGGCAGGAACTGGAATACAGTATACCTCTGGCCAAGGAATTCTGCGAGAAATATTGGATCGCCACTGACGATGGAAGTCTGGGATTCCACGGAAATGCCGTGGACCTGGTCAGAGAGGTGATGAGAGATAATAGATACGACATGATCATAGCCTGCGGTCCGGAGATCATGCTGTTCTTCCTGCATAAGTACTGCATCGAGACCGGTATCGATTGCCAGATGTCCCTGGAACGCTATATGAAATGCGGATGCGGACTGTGCGGTGCATGCATGATAGATGACCAGAGGGTCTGTGTAGACGGGCCTGTATTCACAGGTGACCAGATCGCGAGGATGAAGGATTTCGGACATTGCAGCAGAGATGCCAGTGGCACCTTGGTGAGATTCAGGTGAACGATGACTGCGCCCCCAGATCATATCGTGGTGACCCACGGGAGTCTATCGGTTTGTGTCCCAAGGGATCTTTTCTCCGGCCCTGACGCGGAGCCTGTCCAGGAAAAGATCCTGCCCTTCAGAAAAATGATCTCCGAGAGATATCCGTGGCTTAGCGAGAACTCCGTCGACGTGCTTATGCGCCACGCGAGAGAAGATATAGTCCGTACACTGGATGAGGAGACGGGCGGACGGTCGGTGAGCAAAAAACTTGCATACGACGGCAAACTGGAGAACGCCATAAGACACATGAGGGAACATCTTGAAAGAGACCCGAACGACGCCGATTCATGGTACGTACTGGGAGAACTTCTCTGCAAGGCGGGAAAGGCGGAGGAAGGGTACAGAGCCATGAATCGCGGACGCTCATTGATCGAATAGTGAATTTATTGCCCCTACGACCTCTGGCACCGTTGCACCCCAGGGCACCTTTGCAACGTTGCCCTCTATTACGAAACCTTCTTTGATCTTACAGCATTTCACTATCGTCTTGACGCTTCCGTCAGCAAAATCCATGGGACACACATTGATGAAGGCCGCCTTCTTCCCGTAGAGCGATTCGTAGATCCTCTCTGAGAGATGACATCCGATCAGTGTGACCTCGTGATTAATCCTGGGTGCACCATCCAGGAAGTAGACGGGCATGTCTGCTGTAAGACCCGATACCTTGCACGGAAACATGACCGCCTCCGTTCTGACCTCCGATATACGATCCGCCATATCGATCACATAATCATCTACTATTATCGGATGGTCGACAAAACCCGATGAGAGTGCTTTCCTGACGAGTACACCCAGCTTTGACGGGGACGGCGGAACGTTATCTATTACTTTTAATCTGACGGGCCTCAATCCTGAAACGAAATTGATATGCGAGAACATCCCCTGAACGATGACGGTTTTGTCGGGGTATCTGGATTGGATCTCCGCCATTGCAGGTTGGTTCAGAACATCAAGGTCTGGATCCGAGCAGAAAACGGTTTCCTCGGGCAGGGATACGATTTCGTAACCGGACAGTTTTCTGAACAGTCCCCCTCCGGAACCCTTATGGACACATACGACCGCATGATCCTCGCCGTTCTGAAATACCACGTACTCGGTCCGGATATAAGCGACCCATGCATCCATCGTTTTCCTGATATTTACCTCAGACAGTTCAAAATCCACATCATGGAAAGAGACATCTTTGCAATGCATCGGCCTGTGATGTGACTGTCGATATTAAACACGCTCGCCGCAGATCTTAGAAGATTTCCTACTTGCGTGAGATGTACGATACGGGACCGAACTTTTGATCTGCCGTCACATAACACGGAATCCGTTTTTATGACTTTTTAACTCGATATGCTTGAAAAAACACCGCTAAATAACATAATTGCTACGGAAAAAAAACAGGAAAAAGCAAAACAACATAAATACCCCTTATATATGACACCATGGTAGATTAATGGCTAAAATGAATATTCAAAATATCGTTGCATCAACTTCGCTTGAACAAGAACTTGACCTGAATGCCATTGAGGATGCGTTGGACGGTGCTGTTTACAATCCGAAACAATTCCCAGGACTTGTCTACAGGCTCAAGGATCCAAAGACTGCGACACTTCTCTTCAAGAGCGGAAAGGTCGTCTGTACAGGCGCAAAGACTGTCGAAAAGGTGAAGATCGCGATCGACAAGGTCAAGGAGGACCTCAAGAAGGCGAACATCTTCATAACGATCGAACCCAAGATCGAAGTTCAGAATATGGTTGCCACATCCGACTTGGAACAGGAGATTAATCTCAACACGGTGGCCATCACCCTTGGTCTCGAGAAGGTCGAATATGAGCCGGAACAGTTCCCTGGGCTCGTGTACAGACTAGACGATCCCAAGGTGGTCGTGCTCCTGTTCAGTTCCGGGAAGATGGTATGCGCAGGCGCGAAGATCCCCGAGGATGTCGTCCGTGCGGTGGACAAGATCGCCGCCGAGCTGAGATCGGCGAGTTTGATGCCGTAAACCCATTCTCCTTTTCTCCTTTTTACTTAACATCAATTGCCGTTAGGGGCCCGTGCGACATTATGAACGACCTCTTACGCTTCACTGCAAGAACTGACAGTTCTGGGTTCCACGCATACACACCACATCCGGTACTGATCCCAGAACATCCATTTATGATACGACCGACATATTGTACAAACTGTCTGAACCATAAAAAGATTGAAATAGCATAGACAAATTGGAGGAACCGGATGTCGGGGTAACATAGTGGCCATGTGGGGGCCTGCAGAGCCTCATACGGGAGTTCAATTCTCCCTCCCGACCCTTTTTTCCCTTCTTGAG
>JBAYAO010000059.1:0-8939 GCA_041669745.1 Candidatus Methanomethylophilaceae archaeon
ATGTAAAATTTAAAGGTCATCGTTATCAGATGCAGCGAGATCAACGATCATGTTCGTTCCTTTACGACATTGTTGCAGGTCACGGTGTTCCATCAATGATCTTTGCCAGCCAATCATCCGTTGAAAGGGCATGTTGATGCATGTAGGAACCTATGGAGTTCTTGTAGACCAGTCCGTCAGATCTTCCGTCGATGCCCGTTCCTCTGATAACATCGTATCCATACGGATAATCGGAATGCTGTATCAATTCGGAGTAGTGGAATTCATGCGCGCGTATCGTCGTATCAGGGAACAGAGGATTGGCGGACGTTGTGTTCGCGATGACATACGACGGACCGTGGCGGCCCGATATTCTAGCATCTGCTTTGAATATACCGGACATTCTGTTCTCGGTGTCGTTGGATGATATGATCGAAGAACACATGGCCATGAGTCCTCCGCATTCGCCCAGGATCATTTTTCCGTCATCGGATGCAGCTTTCAGTCCTTCGAGAAAATCTGTGTTTTGAGATATGCCATCGCCATACAGTTCAGGATATCCACCACCCAGATAGTACAGGTCGGCATCGGGAAGATGGTCTCCGCAGGTCGGTTTGAAAAAGCTGACGTCCATTCCAGATGCTTTCATGCATTCGATGTTCTCATAATAATAAAAGCAAAAGGCATTGTCCATAGGTATGGCGGCCTTCAATCCCGTGTTCCTCTTTACATAAGGCAGGCCATCCGGCAGATCATCGACGGTATTGGATTCGCATATATCCATGATACGATCGAGATCAAGCTCCGATACCATTGATTTCAAATAATCGATGTTGGTTTTCTCCGATTCGCCGATAGTGTCGAGTCCGAGATGTCTTTGGCCTATGGCATTATCCGCATCGCGTCTCACGATGCCGATCACATCGACATCCGTGTACTTCTCTATAGCTTCAAGAAGTTTCGTCTCGTGTTGTTTTCCGGAGACGTTGTTCAGTATAACTCCCGCGATGTTCACATCTTTGTCAAAGGATTGGAATCCCTGTATTATCGCAGCTGCGCTTCTGGTCAGAGACCGTGTGTTCACCACCAATATGACCGGAAATCCTAAAATCTTGGCCATTTCCGCGGTAGAACATTCGTCGCTTTTCCCCGAGAGTCCCTCATAAAGACCTCTCACGCCTTCAACGACGCAGATGTCCGCATCCTTTGCAGAATATCCGACAAGATTCTTTATCCGGCTTTCCGTCATCAAAAAGGAGTCGAGATTCCTTGCATGACGTCCGGTTGCCACAGTATGATACATCGGATCTATGAAGTCCGGCCCTATCTTGTATGCCTGTGTCCTCATACTTTCGGAAAGTCTTGAGAGGAGTCCGGTGGTTATGGATGTTTTTCCGACTCCGCTTCCGGTACCGGCAATGACCACTCCTTTCATCTGTACTCCGTGAGAATCTCTCTCAGTGTGTTTCCCGTTTCCAGGGATATGATCTTCCTGGTGTTCATGACCATGGAATGCGATGATATCTCACCGACGGCGAATCCGCATCCCATGTTCAGGTAATTGGCCAGCTGTCTGGGCTGATCGGTGATCAATATGTCATCGACCGAAAAACCCGGGTATGCGTGCGGGACCCCCATCAGAATGAGTAGGTCTGGAGAGTATCCGTCGACGATCACCTTCATTCTTTGGCCTATAACGGCATATTCATCAAGCCCGCCGATGATATGATCGATGCTTACGTTCTTGGAATCGAGTTCGGCTAGGATATCGGTCGCGTAGCGTCGTATTCTGGGAAGCCCGATGTTGTTGTCGAGATTTGCGATGAAAAGTAATTCGCCACCGAGTCCTTTGGCTTCGTCAAGTGCGAGGAAAAGATCTGCGAACCTGTATGCCAGTTCTTTCTTCGCTATCATCACCGCAGCGACCTTTTTCCCGTTTCTAAGGGCTTCTGCGATTTTTCTCGCGACCTTGAGTTTCGTAGGCCCTTTCGTGGGCGAGAGGTATTCCTTGCCTGCCATCCCGACCTTTTTCTCCATTTCTGTAGCGGCCTGCATCATTGCAATCTGACGGGTCGCCTCCGTCTCGGAGATGATCCCGGCATCGCGCCCGGATTCTATCGCCTTTATCGCGCCCGTTGTGTTGTCACCCATGCAGCCGTGGCAATCGACCGAGAATACTTTACATCCGATGTTCGCACGTTTTATAGCGGCATCCATATCCTCACCGATTATCATGCTGGCACATGTTCCGATAACTGCCACTGTACCGGGATTGAACTTTTCCTTTACGATCCTGAGGGTGTTTATCAGGGGTTCGACGGCACCAAATACAAGGTCATTGTCCCTTATCCCAGATGTAACGACCCTTATACCTGCTTCCTCAAGCATTCTGGAAGCCATAAAACCACACCCAGAGGGCCCATGGATCACGATAACGTCTACATCCATGTCGCGAAGTGTGTACATTGCGGCAACGATCGGATTTGGCCTGGGATGGATGACGTTCACTGATATCCTTCCTTTATGAACTCTACCACGGTCGTGGCGTCATCTGGTATTTCAGGTCTGGAACCGTTGCCGTCGGTAAAGAACAGCCGTACATTGTATCTGGAAACAACATCCTTGATGGAATCGACATCCATCTTGTCGCAAACCTTTCTGCTGACAGGATCCACGATCACCGCGGCATTGTCCAGGGCGTCCATCTTTTCCAGACATTCCAGGGTCATGCCGATCGATATATGGGATATCCCGGGATTCCTTTCCTTGATGTGCCAGACATCGTTTTTGAATGAGATCTCCCCTCTCCCGGGGACACCTTTGAACGACTTCAACCCATTGATGACGGCCCAAAGCGGTATTTCCATCGTTTCGCATATCTCGAGCACAAGATCGATGGTCTGGAGATACTGAAGCGAGAGATAACTCTCATTCAGATCCGCATCGTGCTGTCCGTCGTATGTATATTTGATTCTCAGAGATTCTCCTATGTGCGGTTTGCTCACTCCGTTTATATTGCCGCCGTACGTCACGAACCGGTGATTGCCGTACTTCTTCCAGATGTCGAGTTCATTCTTGTGGACGATGTTTATCTTATCCGTGAGTATGTCCGCTTTCGCATCAGAGGCTTTACGTGTGCCTTTGGCTATCCCGTAATCCTCGACTAGATTGGTTATCACGGATATGTCCGCTTTGCCGCTTCCTCCCAATGAGACCTCGGCTATTATTACATCGTAATCGTACTCGGGTAATCTCAGCAGTGACGTCGGCGCGATACTCATCTGTTTGTCGATTCTGTGTGTGCCTTTCACCCATGGTCCTTGTCCGCGGGATGTGTGCAAAAATACATTTTTGCCAGCGACACTCAGGATGTGCGCCAGAAGATAACAACAGCTGGTCTTTCCCTTGACACCGGTCACCTCTATTCTGAATCGGTCGTCATCGATTATCCGGTTAACTGCCTGACTGAAGGTCATTCTCTTCTTGTATTTGGAACCGTTGAGAAAGGAATCCGGACAATGCGCAGGGGAAATCAGAAGGTCGTATTCCCTGTCGGGAACGGTGTTCGTCACCTCCACTCCTATCTTCCTGAGTGCCTGTATCTTTTCCTCGGTTGCGATCCTGTACACGTCGACACACGTTACATTATGTCCTTCGGCTGTAAGGTCCTCGGAAAGTATGTCGCCGCCGTGAGTTAGGTCGAGTATAAGGATTTGCATGGAAACGCCTCAGTAGTACTTTTTCAACTTGTCGACGAGCACATCCGTAAGACGTGGGTCCTGGCCTATCGGTGTTGCATATTTCACCGTTATGGTCTTTCCCATGTGATCGAACGTCCCTTCGTAGACCCCGTCTGTGAGTCCGATCTTCGTCGGGATATCATTTTTAAGGTGGTCTCCCGCAGAAATGAAGAGAGGCAATGCTATCACGGTGTCCACACCGGCATTCAGCATCTTCTCGAGTGTCGGTTCTATCCCAGGATCATTGAATTCGTTGAAGGCGTAATATGTATCCTTCAGTCCCTTTTCTATGAGACGTTGGGCGTTGAGCGATATTACCTCTTTGTTATACGGAAGTCTGGAACCATGGCCGATAACCATCACACCGGTACGTCCTCCTTTGTTATCCAGTTCCTGAACCTTCTCGAATAGGATTTTCGCAAGTAGAGGATCATCACCGAATGGTGGTTCGAAATGCATGTGTATCGTGTGTCCGTTCACGTCGATGATCTTGTCCTTTTCATCTGCGTTAAGTCCCAGTTTCGGAGGTATATCCCTTGTCATATGCAGACCCGATGCAATGAAGAAGGGAATAGCTACTATCTCCTCTATGCCTTCGTCAGCCATTTGCGCCAATGTTTCCTCGATGAAGGGATGAGACGTCTCATTGAATCCTATGCAGACGTTCTCATATCCCATCTTGGTCAGACGTTCTTTCTGCAATTCCATTATTTTCTTGTTGTATTCGTACCTGGATCCGTGACCTACGATCATTATTCCTTTTTTTGTCATTTTATCTCTCCTTTTGTATCTTCATGTTTGATTCTATCTCTTCGAGAAGACATCTGAACGTCGATCTATCCGGCATGATGTCAGTTCTCAGATTCTTGGATGAAAGCATAGACGCCGTCGGTTTTCCTATGGCGGCGATTCTGATCCCTTCGAACATCTCTGCGGGATCGCAGTTCAGGGATACGAGGGTTTCAACGAACGATTCTGCGGACATCGGACTGGTGAATGCGAAGACGTCCACGTTTCCCATTTTCATCTCTTCTACCACATCCAAAAATTCGGTGCACGGTCCTTTTTTCTCCAACCTGTATGCAATAAGCTCTGTGACATTGGAACCGCTCTTCCGCAGACCGATCTCCAGAACATCGGATCCGTGATCGGAGTGTATCAGAACGATGTTCTTCTTTTCCGGTCTGCCGAGAATAAGGTCAAGAATCCCAATTGAACTGTATTCCGATGGAACACTGTCGATACGTACACCCCTCCTCTCGAGATAATCCGCGGTGCTCCGGCCTATTGGTATGACCTCTGTCGAATTCAGCAGGGACGGGAATTCGTCGCCCCATGCGTTTAAGCATTCCTCTGCAGCTGTGACGGAGGATACTATCGACATGTCGAATGATCCTTCTCTTATCTGGTCCCGTATCGATCTGAAATCATTCTCGTCTCCCGGCAGGATCTCCAGGGAAGGGGCGGCGATAACACGAAATCCCATACTCTCGGCCATGGTAACAGATTCCGCAAGTCTCCTTGCGGGCCTTGTGAACGCCAGGGTGATCATTGAAGGTCCCCCAGAGCTTCTCTCTCACTGACGACATCCCCTATGACGATTATGCCTGGTGGCTCAAGATGTTCTCTCTCTACAGTCGATTGCAGATCTGCGAGCGTGCAGGTGAGCGTTCTTTGGGCACTTGTGGAACCATTCGTTATTATCCCGACCTTCTTGTCCGGCATCATCCCGTTATCGATGAGCGATGAGGATATGGACCCTGCATTCTTCATCCCCATTAGTATGACGAGTGTTCCGTGGCCCTTTACCAAAGCCCCCCAATCGATGTGTGTTTCCTTCGAATCCATTTCGTGTCCGGTGAGGAAAGTGACCAAAGACGAGTATTTCCTGTGCGTAACCGGTATCCCCGCAAGTTCGGGAACGGCGATGGAGGAAGAGACACCCGGTACGACAGAGACATCTACGTTGGCTTTTATCAGGGCTTCTGCCTCTTCCGCTCCGCGACCGAAAAGGAACGGGTCGCCGCCCTTCAGACGCACAACGTTCTTTCCTTCCTTTCCGAGGGATACGAGAAGATCGTTTATCTCTGCCTGTGTCTTAGTGTGCCTGTTGCTTCTCTTCCCTACATTGATCAGCTCTGCATTCTTGCATTCCTTCAGCAGTTCAGGATTTGCAAGCGCGTCGTAAACGACGACATCCGCGGATCTCAGAATCGTAAGTCCCTTCACCGTGATAAGTCCTGGGTCACCGGGACCTGCACCGATGAGAAAAACATGTCCCTTCACAGATGTTCCCCCTTTAGGTGGTGTGCTATGGAAGCTAGGTCCGCTTCTGTGTAGCTGTTCGGGATGACGACATCCATCCTTATCGGGGTCTCAGAATATTCGAAGGATATGGCCCTGATCCGTATCCCTTCGGAGTTAAGTTTTGCGTTGATGCCTATCGGCGAGGAACATCCTGCACCCATCAGTCTCATGAGCCCGCGCTCCACGGTCACCTCCGTGCGTGTCGATGGATCGTCGACAGATCTCAAAACGGATATCAGATCGGTTCTATCGGATCTGCAGGTGATTGCAATAGCACCTTGTGCGGGTGCAGGCACGAAATCATCGATATCAAGAACGGACATCTCATGGTGTATCGACATGCGGTCAAGCCCGGCCTTCGCCAATACTATCGCATCATATTCTCCTCTTTCCAATTTCGAGATCCTCGTTTGTATGTTCCCGCGCAACTTTGCCGTTCTCAGGTCAGGTCTCAAAAGTCTGAGCATCGCCGCCCTTCGTATGGATGATGTTCCCACTACAGAACCGCTGCTCAGTTTGTCGAGACTGCAAGGTATGATAACATCCTCTGCAGCGGCCCTTGGGAGTATCGCTGGCACGCATATGCCATCCGGCGTCTGTACGGGCATATCCTTCATCGAGTTTACCGCGACGTCTATCTCCCCTGAAAGCAGGGACGCATCCAATTCTCTTACGAAGGCGCCGAATCCCTGCAGTTCATCCAAAGACGATACCAGATCAAGATCTCCCGAAGATTTCATCCCCTCTATCCTGAATCCGATCTCCGGGTGCCGCTCTTCTATCAGATCGAGAAAGATCCGGGTCTGTCTCATCGCAAGTTTGCTCTCTCTTGTTCCGACTATCATGACCGTATGCTCCTCAGGAATAGGTCGAATGCATCTATGAATCTGTTGACGTCGCTGTCATCGTGGGCGGTGGAGAGGAAATTGACCTCCAGCGGTGACGGTGGCAGATAGATTCCTGACTTCAACATGAAGTTAAACATTTTTTCAAACATCTTCAAATCAATACCGTCGATGTCTGTACCGTTCGTCACAGAATAAGTGCCGAAGAATATCTGGAACATCGATGTCGAACTCTGTATGCAACCCTTCACGTTCCTGTCGGTCAGAAGATCATTGATGGCTGAGGTCGTCGTGTCCGTCCTCCTCTTCAATTCAGAATAGATCTCTTCCGAGAGGATGTCAAGTACAGCTGAACCCGCTGCGGCCGTTACTGGATTTCCAGAGAATGTCCCGGCCTCGTATACCGGACCCGCAGGAGCGAGATGCTGCATGATCTCCTCCTTTCCAGCTATGGCACCGACAGGAAATCCTCCGCCGATGATCTTGCCAAGGGTGCACAGGTCGGGTGTGATGCCGAATAATCCTTGTGCACATCTGCCTGACACCCGGAATCCTGTTATGACCTCATCGAATATCAGAAGCACGTCATGTTCGAGTGTTATCTTTCTGATCTCATCAAGGTATCCTTTCTTCGGAGGTACGACCCCTATATTCCCCATGACGGGTTCCATTATGACTGCGGCGATGTCGTTATTCTTTTGGAGGAGTGAATCCAGTTCGGGGGCGTTGTTGTATTCCACGATGTACGTGTTTCGGACCGTGTCCTCGGGAACGCCCGCCGATGAAGGTATACAATGCTCCGCGGATCCAGAGATCGCAAGCATCGAGTCGTGGGCTCCGTGGAACCCTCTGTTCATTTTAACGATGCCCCTTTTGTTCGTAAATCCGCGTGCCAACCGTACGGCATGCATCGTCGCCTCGGTACCTGAATTTGTGAGTCTGACATTTTCCGCACACGGGACTCTCGCATTTATCCTCTTCAGAAGTTCGAGTTCTCTATCGGACGGTGCGCCGTAGACCGTTCCTCTCTCGATCTGCTCCTTTGCGGCCTTCATCACGATGGGATTGGCATGACCTGTGATCAAGGGACCGTAGGCCATGCAGAAATCGATGTATTGGTTACCGTCAGCATCTGTGATCCTGCTGCCCTTGCCGCTGCTGATGAACAAAGGGAACGGCTTGAAGACGCGTACCGGACTTGAAACACCGCAGGGGGTGATCTTCTTCGACTCTTCATAAAGTTCAAGTGATCTGTCTGTGTTCACAACCTCACCTCAGGATCTTCGCCGCAGATTTCGCGAAATAGGTTATTATCATGTCTGCACCAGCTCTTTTTATCGAAAGCAGGGATTCCATCATCGTCCTCTCCTCGTCGATCCATCCATTGGCAGCGGCAGCTTTGATCATCGAGTACTCGCCGGATACCTGATAAGCCGCAATAGGGACATTAAAGGAGCTTCTGGCATCGCATATGACGTCAAGATAGGAGATTGCGGGTTTTACCATTATGATATCCGCTCCTTCGGAGATGTCCAATTCTATCTCCCTTAGCGCTTCCCTGCGGTTTCCGCATTGCATCTGATATCCTGAACGATCGCCTTTTCCGGGTGACGAATGGGCGATATCCCTGAACGGTCCGTAGAAGGCACTTTGAAATTTCGCGCTGTATGCCATTATTGCGGTATCTTTGTGACCTGCGTCATCCAATGCTTCGCGTATGGCTGCAACCTGTCCATCCATCATACCGCTCGGTGCGATAATGTCTGCTCCGGCATCCGCCTGCGATACGGCCGTTCTTGCATACAGGGGTATTGTTTCGTCATTATCAACGGTATCACCGTGCAACACGCCGCAATGTCCATGATCGGTGTATTCGCATAAGCAAAGATCCGATATGATCAACAGATCAGAAACTTCTTTCAATCCTCTGATTGCTTTCTGCACGACGCCGTTTTCCGCATAAGCCTGGCTGCCAAAACCGTCCTTTCTGGACGGTATTCCGAACAAAATAACCGAATTTATACCATCGTTCTGTATGTCGGATGAAATCTTTTCATATTCAGCAAGA
>JBAYAO010000060.1:0-8936 GCA_041669745.1 Candidatus Methanomethylophilaceae archaeon
AAGAACACCAAGATAAGGTGCGACCTCACCCCCGAGGGGATATTGCTTTTGGGCGATGTCCAGATGATCGATTATTTCACGCCGGGGTCACAGGAACTTATGGATGCCGTGGCGGAGAATTCGCCGTACCCGGTGATGCTCATGAAGAGACACGGGGCACTGACGCAGGGAAAGAATCTGGAGGAGGCCTTCGACCGCATGGAGGAACTGGAGTTCCAGGCCCATCTCCAGATACTGGCCGGACGCGCCAAGGGCCTCTCGAGATCGGAGATAGAGAAGATAAGGGGCATGTGAGAATGATCCTGGTCACGAAATGGTTCGGCGTCTTCCTCTGCAACGACAACCAGATACTGGAAAAGAGACTGATGCCTTCCGATGCCGACGCGATCGCGGAGAAGTTGGCGATGATCCAGCACGGTTCCGTCCTTCCCGAGGAGATAGAGCTCGCCAGGGACAGACCCAAACTGATGGTCTCCGACAGGAGACAGTCCGTACTCGGCAAACCGACCCTGTTCGATTCGTCCTTCATAAAGGCCGAGACGTTCGGTTTCGATGATTCGCTGATGCACGATGTGATGCTGAGACTGGCCAAACTGAGGACTTCCGAACCGATACCGCGCGACAGGAACCTTGTACAGGCCATACGGAACCTGGACGACCTCATCGCAACGTGCAACCTCATGGACGAGAGACTGCACGAATGGTACGGGATGCATTTCCCAGAGTTGGCGGATCTTGCGAAGGACAGGAGATACGCGGAACTGATAGCCAGGAACGGGGACCGGACTGGGATAATCGATGAACTGAACGTCGACATCGAATCCATAGGATCGGACTTCGACCCCGACGATATGCGTGCCGTCATGGATCTGGCCGACACGCTGTGCAGGATATACGAGGACCGTGCACGCACCGAGACGTACATCTCGGAAATCGTTGAAAAATCCTGTCCCAACATGTGCAAGGTCGCCGGCGGACCGCTGTCGGCGAGACTGATCTCACTGGCCGGAGGTCTTGAGAGACTGGCGTCCCTGCCGTCCTCGACCGTTCAGCTCCTCGGCGCCGAGAAGGCCATGTTCAGACATCTCAAGTCCGGGAAGCGTCCGCCGAAACACGGTGTCATCTACCAGCATCCGGATGTGCACAGAGCACCTTACTGGCAGAGCGGGAACATATCCCGCGCATTGGCAGGGAAGATCCTCATAGCCGCGAAGATAGACCAGTATCACGGCGAGTACAGGGGCGACGAGCTGCTAGCGGAGTACAATGCACGTGTGGCCGACATCAAGCGCAGATATCCCGATCCGCCGAAGAAGTCCCAGAAGACCGGCGACCGCAAACGTCCGCGTTCCGGCAGGAAGGACCAGAGGAGACCCTGAGGACCGCCTCCCATATTCTGACTCGTAATATGCCGTCCGCCGACGTGACACCGGCGCATTCTCTGCACACCCGCCATCTGACACTTCTGTGACGGGATGCGGAGCACGCGCACAAGGAAGAAATAATTATAAGGGAGGGGTCAATAGAGGACCGATAAAAATGCATGTCTATTCGGGATTCGGACGACCTATGACCAAAGGTACAGTGGACGTCGACCGCAGGCCATGCACATATTGAGAGGAGATTACAATGGCAGATTGGGAAATGAAGGAGATCAGGGAACTTAAGGTCGGAAGATACGTCAACATCGACGATGAACCCTGCAAGATCTTATCTATATCGACATCCAAACCCGGAAAGCACGGGTCGGCGAAGGCGAACATCGACGCTGCGAGCATATTCACCGGCGCCAAGAAGTCGCTGGTGGGACCTGTGAGCACCAAGGTGCAGGTACCGCTGATCGACAAGAGGAAGGCACAGGTCCTATCCACACACGGCGACGAGGTGCAGATCATGGACCTCGAGACCTTCGAGACCATCACTATGGCGATAAACGCAGACCACGAGTCCGTTCTCGATGACGGCGCGGAGATCCTGTACATCGTCGCGATGGACAGAATGAAATTGATGTGAGGATGACCCAATGCCTGTCGGGACCTCATTCGCGGATGCCGAGTCCACGTATTCGGAGGCGGATGCCTGCATATATGGGATCCCGTACGATCACACCGCCTGTTTCAGGGCGGGTGCCAGAGAAGCTCCCGGCGCCATAAGGCGCTGCTCCTATAATTTTGAGAGAACGCATTTCGAACACGGCGCCGTCCAGCCGGCATTGGACATCTTCGACTACGGCGACTGCGACGACTTCGTCCTCCCGGACGATATGGTCGATGAAGTGTCGTTCGTAATGGGCCCGGCGATAAGGGACGGGAAATTCACCGTCGCTATGGGCGGAGAGCATTCCGTCAACATACCTATAGTCCGGTGCTTCGGCAGGGACGACATATCCCTGATATCCATAGATGCGCATCTCGATTCCAGGGACGAATACATGGGATGCAGGAACAGCCATGCTTGCATCACGAGACGCGCCGCCGAACATCTGGGCATCGACAACGTGTTCGTCCTCGGCGTACGTTCGATCTCCGAGGAGGAACTCGACAGGGATGACGTCGTCCCTCACATCGACTCCTACGCCATAATGGAGAAAGGTATCGAATGGGCCGTCAGGAAAGCCCTGGAGAGCGTCGGTAACGACCGCGTCTACATAACCTTGGATATAGACGGTATCGATCCGGCGTTCGCGCCCGGGACGGGCACGCCGGAACCGTTCGGTCTGCATCCGATGGATGTCAAGAAGCTCATCAATATGACCGGCGACCGTTTGGCCGGTTTCGATGTGGTGGAGGTCTGTCCTCCCGCCGACCCGTCGGGCATAACGTCCGTGCTCGCGGCCAGATACATAAAGGAGGTCCTGGCGGTCCACGCCAGGAATCTCAGGTGCTGACGAAACCCTTCGCTATGTCCTCGAACTTCTGTCCCCTCTCTACGGCGGCATCCTCGTCCTTCGATTCCGAGAATATGCGGAATATCGGTTCCGTACCCGACGGCCTCACAAGCACCCAGCCGTCATCGAAGAAGATCTTGAGTCCGTCCGTCGCATCGATCCTGTTCTCGCTGTAGAGCGCCTTCATCATCGATAGGAGCATCTCCTTCCTGTCGTTCGGACAGGGGACCTTCCTCTTGTCCACATAGTAGACGGGAAGCGCATCGACCTGCTTCTGCAGAGGACCGTATTTTACGATGCATTCGAGCATCTTGGCCACCGTCATCGCGCCGTCCCTGCAGAACTGATGCTCCGGGAATATCAGACCGCCGTTCTCCTCTCCGCCGAATATCGCGTCGACCTCCATCATCTTCCTGGCGACGATTGGCGAACCGACGGCAGTGTAGACCACAGTTCCGCCGGCCTCCTTGACGACGTCCTCGACCATCGACGACGAACTCACCGGCGTGACCACAGTTCCGCCGGTCTTCTTGGAGAGTTCGCTCTTGGATATCAGCGCCAGGCTCTTGTCCCCGCTGATGTACTTCCCCTTACGCGATACGAACACCGTACGGTCAGCATCGCCGTCGTGCGCGATACCCAGATCCGCTTTGATCGATCTGGTGAGCATTATCAGGTCCCGGAGGTTATCCTCCGTCGGTTCGCTCGGATGTCCCGGGAACTCTCCCTGCGGGTCCGCATTCAGCGTCACGGCCGTGACGCCGAGTTTCTTCAGCAGGAGCGGCGTGGTCCTGCACGCCGCACCGTTCGCACAGTCCAGGACCACTTTCAGGTTTGCACGCCTTATCTCGCCGGAATCGACATGCGAGATCACCGCGTTCACGTACGAATCGGCCACGCCCAGGACGCTCTCGATGGAACCGATCACATTCCACTGATTGGACGGTATATCCTGTCCGTACATCGCCTCTATCTTATCCTCGCCGTACTTGTGCATCTCCGTACCGTCGGATGCTATGCACTTGATGCCGTTGAACTCCGGCGGATTGTGCGACGCCGTGATCATCACGCCGCCGCTCACATGATCGTGCGTCTTCACGAAATACTGGAGGGCGGGCGTCGGCATCGTGCCCAGATCTAGGACCTTGCATCCGACCGCCATCAGTCCTGCGGAGACGGCCGATCTGATCATCTCCGCTGAGGTCCTCGTGTCGTTGGCGATGGCGACCTGTCCCCTCATGTACTTCCCCATGGCCTTGCCGACCTGCATGGCCATATCCGCGGTCATGTCCTCGTTGACGACGCCTCTGATCCCGTTGGTCCCGAACAACGCCACGTTCACAGGCTCCTTGCCGATATGAGGATCATTATCGTCTCCGCGCAGTCCTTGCACGCATCGGACGACTCCTCCAGGGCCTGCACGACCCCGCGCATGAGCATAAGGCCCTTGTAGTCCATGTCGGACATCAGTATCTTCTTCGATATCGTGTAATGCATCTGGTCGATGATCCTCTCCTGATCCTTGATCGACTCGACGCATCTCTGCGTCTCGGACCTGTTCGTGCCCAGATTCTCTATCGCCTTGATGAGCATCCTCATCGCCAGGATCAGCTCGTTGGACATCTGCTTCGATGATTCCCATATGTGCTGCGGCACCACGGTCTCCGTATCGATGACCATCTGGATGTACGTCCCGGCCTCGGTGGCCCAATCCGCGATCTTGTCGGACTTCTTTATGAAATGCAGAAGGTCCTCTCTCTCCTGCATGCTCAGAGAACCGTCGGAGACGCTGAGCGTCAGCTTGTCCTCGATCCTGTCCGCCTCCCTCTCGCTGAGGATCAGTCGGTCTAGGGATTTCAGTACGGTCTGCTTGTCGCCAGCGGACATCGCTGTGATGGCATTGTTGACCTCGTTCACCACATCCAGTATCACGAGACTGTGACTCCTGTTTCCCGACTGGACCAGATCGCCCTTCCTCTTCGCGAACCAATCCAGCATGTTTTTGATCTCACTCAAGTCTAATCGCCTCCCATATTCCTTCGTACGGCCTTGCGAACACCACGGATGCCTTCTTGTTGAAGACGAGGAACACTTCGTCCCCCCTCATCGGGACCTGTGAGTCCGCGGATATGTTGTATTCGACGTAATCCTCTGAATCCGCCTCCGTGCGCACTCTCCAATAGGTGCCCATGAACACTATATCCTTTACTACCGCGCGCAGCCCGTCCGTCGCCGTGTAGACGTGCTCCGGACGCACCGATATCACCACGGGGTCCCCTACGCTGTATATCGATTTACCTGCCTTGACCATGCTCCCGTCCCTGAGTCTCACGGTCGTCTTTCCGTTCTTGCTCTTCTGCGCCACCGAGCATTCTATCAGATTCGTCTCTCCTATGAAATAGGCGGCGAAGATGCTCCTCGGATGTCTGTATATCTCCAGCGGCGTACCCGTCTCGAATATCGTCCCGTTCCTCATCAGGACGATCCTGTCGGAGACGGACATCGCCTCCTCCTGGTCGTGCGTCACGTGCAGAACGGTTATGCCGAGACGTTTCACCAGCCTCCTTATATCGTATCTCAGCTCCACGCGGACCCTGGCATCCAGTGCGGACAGGGGTTCGTCGAGCATCAGCATCTTGGAACCCGATGCCAGCGCCCTCGCGAGAGCGACCTTCTGCTGCTCCCCGCCCGACAATTCCGACGGGATGTAACCGGAACGGTCCAGCATCTTGACGAGTTCCAGGTATTCGTTGGATATCGCAACGGTGTCCTCCTCGGATGCGTTCCTGACCCTCTGACCGTATCCCACGTTGTCCATGATGTCCATATGCGGGAACAGCGCGATGTTCTGGAACACGTAACCAACATCCCTGTCCTCTATCGGTATGTCGTTCACCTCGTTGCCGTCTATGAACACACGCCCCTCCGTGGGCGTCAGTATCCCGGCGATCACCTTGATCAGTGTCGTCTTCCCGCATCCCGATGGACCCAGGATCGTGACGTACTCTCCGCTCTGGACCTCGAGGTTTATGTCACGCACGGCGAAGATGTTACCGAACCTCATCGTGATGTGCTCCAGTTTTATCTTCGTCATCAGTCCACCCTCAGTTCGTCTTCCAGTCCGTTCTCCGGGTAGTCGAACACGAATGCCTTCTCCGGACTCCAGTTCACGGAGACCTCGTCGTCGATCTCGAAATCATCGAACTTCCTGTTCGGCAGCTTCACGGATACGGTGCCTATGTCGGGAACGTTCACCTCCACCGTTATGGTGGCGCCCTCGTAGAGCTTCCTCTCGATCCTTCCTTTGAAGTACCCGTCCTCCGTGAGCGAGATCTTGGTGTTGCCGATCTTGACAGCCACGAGTACCTTGGAACCCACGGCCCGGTCCGTGTATCTGGCTTTGAATACGGTACCTCCGTTCCCTGTCACGGTGGCTACATCGCCCTCCGCGGATGCGATGACGCCTTCGATCATGTTCGACCTTCCGACGAAGTTCGCCACGAACGGCGTCTTGGGCTCCTCGAACACCTCCTTCGGGGTGCCGACCTGGATTATCCTCCCGTCGCGGATGACGGCTATACGGTCCGCCATCTCCAGGGCCTCCTCCTGATCGTGCGTCACATGGACGGCGGTGAGGCCCATCTCCTTCACCATCGACCTGAGCTCCTTCCTTAGCTCCAATCTCAGGCGCGCGTCCAGTGCGCGCAACGGCTCGTCCAGCAGAAGGATCTTGGAACCGGATGCCAATGCCCTCGCGAGGGCTATCCTCTGCTGCTGTCCGCCGGACAGCTCGTTCGGATACGCGTTGACACGCTCCTCCATGTGCACCATGTGGAATATGTTCTTCACCATCTGACGGCTGCTCTCCTCGTCCCATTCCTTGATGAGCGGACCGAACATCACGTTCTCGTACACGTTCATCTGGGGGAACAGCGAATACACCTGGGAAAGCATCGTCGCCTCGCGCATGTTGACCTCCAACCGCGTCACGTCCCTGTCGTCGAAGTACACATGTCCGCTGTCGGGATCGGTGAGACCGCATATAATCCTCATGCATGTGGTCTTCCCTGCACCGGTCGGCCCCAGGATGCAGAGGTACTCGCCGTCGTTGACGGTGAGCGACAGATCGTCCGCGGCGGCGACCGTGCCGAACCTCTTCACGATGTTCTCCAGCCTTATCCGGGGCATTACTCGTTACCCTCCTTGTCACGCGTGACGCGTCTGACCATGAACATCAGGATGAAACATATCACTATCAGTATGATGGACGATATCGCCGCGGCGTAGTAGTCGCCGGTGATACTGCCCGCCTTCACGAGGTTCATTATGTAGATGGGCGCGGTCATCACCGTACTGGAGATGGCCACCGTCGCCCCTGTCTCCCCCAGACTTCTGGTGAATGCCAGTATGCCGCCCGCGATCACCGAGGATTTGATTATCGGAAGGAGGACCTTTCTGAACGCCTGGAACGGTTTCGCTCCCAACGTCAGGGCCACCTCCTCGTATGAGACGTCCACCTCCTCCATGGCACCGATGATGTTCCTGACCATTAACGGATACGTGAACGATATGTGCCCCAGCACCACCAGGAGAAGCGTGAACGACGAGAGGTCGAAATGACCCCAGAAAAGGGACAGCGAGACCCCCAGCGCGGTCGTTGGGATTATCAGCGGCACGTTGACCAGGTTGTCCAATGCCCTTCCGAGCCTGGTATCCCCGTGCCTCGCTATGTACATCGCCATCGGTATCCCGAACACCACATCGAAGACGACGGCGATACCCGCGATCAGGAATGACGTAGCTATCGCCAGCGTCAGATCGCCGTAGTTCACCGGAGCGCCGCTGGCCGTCATGTACGTGAATATGTAGAATGCGGGGATCAGGACAATGAAGAGCAGGACGCCCATCGTGATCACGTCCCTTGATCTCACCGCCAACCCCCTGCTTATCTTCCTCTCCCATTTGGGCCAGACCCTCGACCATGGGATGCGCACCTTGTTCATGATGTATTTGGCGACGAACAGCAGCAATATCGCGAGGATGATCATTATCACGCTTATCAGTATCACCGGACCCATGGACGTGGCCTTGTACACCTGTATGTAGGTCGGACCGGTGAAGAAGACGTTGCTCATGCCCATCATCTCCAGGGCGATGAACGTTCCGCCAGTCTCGCTCAGGCTCCTTGCGAAACAGAGGATGAACCCGGTGGTCAGTCCCGCTCTGAACAGCGGCAGCGTGATGGTCCTGGCGGCGGTGAATCTCGACGCGCCCAGCGTCATCCCCGCCGTCTCGTAGTTCGGGTCTATCTGCTCCAGGATCGCGGACAGACTGCGGACCATGTACGGATATGTGAATATTATATGCAGAAGTACCATCATCAGATACGGCGTGAGCACCCAGCCGAGTCCCGGTATCGTGACGCCGGAGGGGGCACCCCAGAACATGACAACGGATATGCCCAGTACCGCCGTGGGGACCGCCAGCGGCATGTCTATGAGCGTATCGATGTATTTCTTCCCGGCGAACTGCTTCCTGACCATTATCCAGGCCATGGGGAGTCCGACGATTATGTCTATTATCGTCACTATGAACGCGATGCTGAATGAATTGTAGACGGCGGTCCAGATGGTGGACATCGCGGACGCGTCGTTGAGCACATCGCTGACCGCATCCCATTCCGCGACCGCCTCGAACAGCACGTATATCGCAGGTATTATTATCAGAAAGACGAAGACAGCGCATACGAGACCGAACCAACCTCTCTTGAAGTTACGTTTGCTCGATAACTCGTCGATTCGCTTTATAAGTGACATCGGGCCGTCCTTGGTTTCCGCACTTACCCCACCGTGTACCTACATTACGCGCGTGCGCGGAGACGCGCGCAATACCCGAACAAGATCGCTGAACGTCCGACGTTCAGAGGATGGCTATACTGACGACGTTGTTGCCGCGGAGCACGACGGTGCCCAGGCGCCTCTCGTCTGAATTGGCTGTACGTTCGGCCGTCTCGTCGAGGACCATGTTCATGTACTCGTCGTATCCGGTG
>JBAYAO010000061.1:0-8874 GCA_041669745.1 Candidatus Methanomethylophilaceae archaeon
CATCGCAGCATTCGAAGAATCTTTCTGCGTCCTCCATCGATGTTCCGGTCGTATGTACGGCCATTATCGCCACGTTATGTCCGAAACAATCCCTGATCTCCTGTGCTTCTTTCGCCGAGGCCACTGTAACACCGACTCTGGAATAATGCATCGCAAAGGCTTTGTTCACACCACCGAATTGGTCTATCTCGGCCGTTTCGGGGTCCAAAGGCCTGTCGTAGCCTATACCTTCTATGACGCTTCGGATAGGTTCTGTCTCAATGATCCCTGATATGCGACCCCCCATTCCCTGAACGATCTCGGGATCGTCAAGAACGACGGTGCCGCAGCCGTCGGCGGCTATCACCACGGCATCCAACATCTTGTTCGCGAGCGCCAGACTAAGGATCTCCGAGATACCGAAATTGAGGAAGTAGTGCATTCTTATCTTGCGGTCCTCGGTACACATGCCGAAATGTTCGATACGGTACTCCATGTTCTCTCTGATCGTCTCACAGTTGAGTTCTTCGATGTTGCGTTGCTTTTTGAACAGAGGGCAGTATTTCACGATGGGTTCGCTCACTTCCGTGATCTTGCCGTTCTCGATCACGATTCTGGATTTTCCTAGGGCTTCCATAACGTGTCTGCTCATATCTTTCCCTCATTCTTCGATGTCAACGGCCGTGACCCTGATGTCCTTCACCGGTTTATCCCCTCTCCCGGTTTCACATTTGCCGATATTGTCCACGACGGACATGCTCTTCTCATCCACGATCTGTCCGAATACGGGATGCGCGGAAGGCGATCTCGGATTGTCCCAGTCCAAATAACTGTTGTCAACGGTGTTTATGAAGAACTGGCTGCCGCCGCTGTTCGGCTGGCCTGTGTTGGCCATCGCGACAGTGCCTCTCGCATTGGAATGGCCTTTGACGAACTCATCCTGTATACAGTATCCCGGACCGCCGCATCCCGTGCCCGTCGGATCACCGCCCTGGATCATGAAGTTCTTGATGACCCTGTGGAAGATCGTACCGGTGTAGAATCCCTCCTTCGCCAATTTGATGAAGTTCCCGGTGGTGACCGGCATGTCCTTGTACATCTTTATCTTGATATCGCCCATGCTAGTGTGCAATGTTACGTTCGTCATATTCTTCAGAAGCGCAGTATAGATGATAATGTTTTCGTGCGATTCATCCGTACATGCTATCCAGTGATTCCTCGCCGTTGTTGTTCAATTCCTGAAGGATGGCAAGATATTCCAAAGTATACATCTTGATGTTCATGGAGCCGTAGATCACAGTCGCGAACACGATCACGAGCAGGACGATCATCACCCAGAATATATCGTTGCTGTATCCGGGTATGAATGCCATGAAGACGATCAGAACGAACGCGATCTCCGTTTGGAATATGGCGGGTCTGAGACTGTTGAGCCTTTCGATCTCCTCGGTGATGAGGGTCGTATAACCTATGGGGCTCTTGACGGCGTTCCACTCATTGACGATATGCTGTGGGACGGGTTCCTTTCCGAGATCGGTTATGGACCTCAGGGTTCGGTATCTTTTCAGTTGTTTGGAGGAGTTCCTGACCGTGATCAGGATCGACGGGACCGAAAGGATGATCATGAGCATCGTCACGATGGTCATTGCCAAAAATATGTCATCAGATCCGATCACGGTGGCGAATGAGGGTCTTAATATCTAATGGTTGTGTTACAATGTTATGGTCGGAACGGCAAGGTCCGAAACGGCATAATCATTTGGTTCCGAACAGTCTGTCACCAGCATCGCCAAGGCCGGGAACTATGTATTTTTGGTCATTCAGAGTATCATCGATGCATGCGACGAATATCTTCACATCAGGATGTCTTTTTGAAAGGGTCCTGATTCCTTCCCGAGACCCCAGGATACACACGAAGGTGATGTCCTTGCAACCACGGTCTTTGATCTCATCTATAGCTGCCACGGCCGAACCACCGGTCGCCAGCATAGGATCGACGACCATCACCTTATGTTCCATCACATCAACGGGGAGTTTGCAGTAATAGCTGACGGGTTCATGCGTCACGGGATCGCGGTACATCCCTATGTGTCCCACCTTTGCGACGGGGAGGAGACGAAGGAAACCATCCACCATACCGAGACCCGCACGCAGGATCGGGACGATGCAGACCTTGTCCGCAAGGACCATCGTCCTTGCAACGGCAATAGGGGTTTCCACAAATTTCTCCATGAGCGGCAGATCCCTGGTGGCCTCATATCCAATGAGCACCGTCAACTCTTCAATGAGTTCTCTGAACTCCTTCATCTCGGTATCTTTATCGCGCAGTCTGCTCATCTTGTACTGTACGAGCGGATGATCGACCAAAGTCACATTGGACGTGATACTTCCTCAGATGTAATATCGTGAGCGAGATAATAAATCAAACCCCTGTTCTCTGTACATTCTCCGATTTCGATTTTCAGAACGGAACATCTTAACGCGATACTCTTTTCTGCAGCAATCCGTTGTTCGTGGATACATGATGCGTATCGCGCGGAATTTCGAACGGGTCAGTTGAACAGTATCATTCCGAAGTAGGACACGGTCCCTTCATTCTTGTCGTGTCTGATCTTATTAGATTCGAGGAATGTCATGAGGTCGATGCCGTAAGATTCGATCGAAGGTATCGATTTATCTGGATGTTTGCAAGGTTTGGGATATGAGCATTTGTCGCAGTATCTGCACGGTCCGCCAGACAGGGGCAGCACGTCGCAACCCAGCATCTTCCTGATCTCGGTCCTGATCCTTCTGACGTTCTCCTGATGCATCTGCAGGCATTCCGTGAGGTCGTCCGTATTGTCCCAGTCCACCACGGGGTATTCCGATCTGAACAGCAGGAATCTGGAATATCGGCTCATCATCCTGTTGCAATCGTCCACGGTCCCTACGGCGGGAGGACACATCCAATTCTTGTTGTAGAAACCGCATGCATCGCACTTGCATTTCGCACGTATCTCTTCGACACACGGTAAAGGAGTCGTGGATAGGTCGAACAGACCGGTGTATGTGATTTCATCATTCAACAGTTCTTTGCACTTTTCCCTTAGCGGATCTTTCATGGATTGACCATCTGATATGTCAGAAAGGAAAATCGGGATTTAAAATGATATTGGATAACTCGGCCGAATTCAACGACATAACCGTGTATCGCGGTATCGGCAACTGCAGTAGAACCGGGAAGGATCGGCATGTGTACTCTTCAGTCGCGGTTGCGTTGTGTATCGTGCTTTGGGCATCATCATCCAGATACCGGATGTCGTATTGAGAATGTGGCTTTCCCTTGTGATACGGGAAAGAGTGGCAATGTGCAACCAGCATAATTCCTTCGGAACGATCAATGGCCTGTTCATTGCGGTGGGACCATAATGCCGATGCATTGTCCCGACATGGAGGCATCCAGAATCAGCGATTTGGATGCAGAAGATGTCATTTCGGATCGGTTACGGTACCATACCGATTCCACATTTGCTGTTGGTGATACAGGACGTCAGGCCGGCATCTCACAAAATCATTAAATCGGATGGCACGATTGCCATTCGGTGTTCACCGGGGAATGAGTTCCTCCCTCGGCTCCGAGCCGAAACCGCGCAAGCTGATGATCTCTGCAATCTGAAAAGCAAGGCGTCATTGGGTTATGTGGCCCCTGCCCTTGCGGGAAAGGGAATATGGATGAATATGTCGGATTTCAAACGAGACGGACGGACGAATGTTCTTTTGAAGAAGGAGAAGGCCTCTGAGATGTCCCCGGAAATTTTTGTGATGTTCCTGCTTGTGGCACTCGGCGGTGCTGTCGGAGCGGTCCTGAGATATGCCGTGGGAACGGTGGTCTACAATCCGGGCGGTATCCCCTGGAATACGTTCATCGTGAATTTTGCAGGTTGTTTTCTGATATGTCTGCTTTTCTTCAGTATGGGTGCGGTACCAGGCGGTCTGAAGGCATTCCTGTTCGTTGGCGTGTTCGGGGCATTCACGACGATGTCGTCACTGACACTGGAAACGGTGGAGCTGTACACTGCGGGAATGCTAGGGATGGCAGCCGTCAATTATCTTGTCAACACCGCGATATGTCTGGTCGGGGGATTCGCCGGTCGATGGATCGCACTGGCATTGGTCTGATGAGCGACGCATCCTTTTAAGCGCCTGTATTAGTCTACGCTGGATTCTTCCGTCACCGAATGTCCAGACGGCGGTGGTCCGTGTCCATTATATATCAGGAACGCGGGTCTCGATTCAGATGAGATATGACTGCGATGTTGTGGTTGTAGGTGCTGGTCCCGGCGGCAGCATGGCGGCCAAACATATTGCCATGGAAGGGTTCAACGTCATCCTCGTGGAGAAGAAGGCGGAGGTCGGAGCGCCTCTGAGATGCGCGGAGGGCATTTCCAAGAAAAGGCTCCTCGAAGTTGGTATAGAGCCGGATCCGAAATGGATATCACAGGAGATCATAGGGTCCATAATGAGATCTCCGTCAGGTCACGTGCTGAAGGTCATCGAGGTGCATGACGGAACGGAGATCGGGTATGTCCTGGACAGGCATCTGTTCGATAAAGCCGTCGCAGAACAGGCTGCGGCGGCGGGAGCCAGGGTGATGGTCAGGACCGGATGCACAGGCATCATCACCGACGGAAACGTTCCCGTAGGCATAACCGCCAACCACATGGGAGAGGAGATAGAGATCTACGCCAAGTGCATCGTTGCAGCGGACGGTTTCGAATCGCAGGTCGCCCGCTGGGCCGGTGTCGATACGACCTTGGCCGCCAGTGATATCGATATGTGTCTCCAGTACAGGATGACCGATGTCGACATAGAGCACGAATTCTGCGAGTTCATCATAGGATCGCACGCTCCCGGCGGATATGTGTGGATATTCCCCAAGGGGGAGAGGACGGCGAATGTCGGGATAGGTCTGCAGGCATCCAGATGCGAACATTCGGATCCGAAGGCATATCTGGACAGATACATCGGGAACGATCCGCGTCTCAGGGACGGGAAGACAATCGAGATCGTCGGCGGAGGAGTATCCACATCCCCCGGTCTAAAGGAGTCGGTCGCGGACAATCTGGTGATCGTCGGCGATGCGGCCAGGGTCATAAATCCGCTGACCGGTGGTGGGATATACCACGCCTGTCTCACCGGGAAGATCGCAGGGGAGGTAATCTCCGACTGTCTGAGACGCGGGGATACATCCAAAGAGGCTCTCATGGAGTACCACAGGAGATGGCGCGCATCGATAGGCGATGAACTCGACAGGAATTGGCGTATAAAGGAGAAATACGTCAACATGTCGGACGATCTGCTGGATGAGTTCATCCTCGCCATATCCGATTACGATATCCAGAAGATAAGGTCGGAGGACCTCATCGAGGCGGCAAGGGAGAAGTTCCCGAAGATCCTCGAATGACCGTGGCACTTCCATCGGACGATTTCTCTGAAAGACATCACACCGTCACGGAACCCAGCAGGAACGAGAGCACGGTCATGAACATCGCAGGGACGATGAGTCTTTGAAAATTATCCGGTCTTACGTACATCGAGTATATCGCTGCGGATATGAGAATGTCCGCGATGATCATCGATACGTACATCGTATCGACGCTGCCGGAAAGGATCGGGAAAACGGACAGCAGGACCGCGGTGATAAGGAATGCGGTCGCAACGTATCTCGCATTCTGTACACCCAATCTCCTCGGCAAGGTGTTCCTGTCGACGTCCCCTGTCATGTCCTCGATGTCGGATGCTATCTCCTTTCCCATCGATATCAGGAAGATCATCACGGCGACGACATAGCATTTCTGTACATCGTACACTACGGCCCCTCCCAAAAGTAGCACCATCCCTGTGAGTACGCCTATCGTTATGTTGCCCAGAAACCCTATTTTTTTGAGATACAGTTCGTATATGACGATGAAGGCGCAAGCGGCGAGGACTATACAGGTCGCGGTCAGATTGGGCAGCATGAAGGAAAATACGGCGGAGACCGTCAACGAAACGATACCGATCCGAAGTGCCGTCTGTGGTTCGATCCTTCCGGAGGGTATCGGTCTGTTCGGATGAGAGATACGGTCCGTTTCCCTGTCCGAGTAGTCGTTGATCGAATTGCCGCCTATGACGAACGCGATGACGGCGGGAACCGCGATCAGAAGACCCCTCAGATGATCGGATATGCCATCACCTGCGGCTATCAATGCGGCTGCGAAGAGGAACAGTACGCCCATAATCACGACGACCGGTCTCGACAGCTGCACGAATCTGTTCATTGTGCCGGATGATAGGCATCACTCAGATAAAAGCATCCACGGGATCTTCGTTCTGGGACGAAAGTGTTCCTACGAATGGAAGAGATTGTATGGTGTTTCTGTGATTCGAAACGATTGGCGATTAAAAAGACATGATACGATCCGCGGATAAATTAGTGCATCATGTCCGATACTTTTTCGGTGATGATAAACTCCCTGGTGAGTATCCTATCTTTAAGGTCCGTCATGGATCTTACGGCGCCCTCTCTATTGGAGTTACGGCATATCACAGGTATCATAATTTCCGTTCCGTCTATATTAGTCATCACCTTGCCCATGTCTCCATGGAAACATTCCCCAGGACAGGCACCTATACAGACACCGCAATTCACACAACGGGAACGGTCTACGTGGTGGTTGTCACCGTTTATTTCTATCGCAATGGTCGGACAAATCTCATATACGTGACAAACCGAACATTTTAGACATGACGTAGGATCAAAAACAACGGTTTCATTATTTCCGTTCCAGACCTGGCCGTAATCGGTCTGTCCTATTTTATGTCGGTCCCTTATATCACACACAGAGAGGGGCACATCTCTGTCACGAATCATGATGCATTCGAGCAGATCATCATTCAGGACCGGGATCGGAACGGCGTAGGTGGTCAGGCATTCAGGACCAGCGGCTGTCATAAACCCGCCCATTAAGGCGGGGTCCATGGTTTTCATATCAGCTACACTCATGACGTTTGGATATTTATCGGAACTTCGGGTACCCATACCGTATATGAATCCTTCGGATCCGTTGAAGAGAATCTTTGTGCCTATTCCAACGGTCATCAATCCCGGGTCATTCTGAAAGGGGTTAAGATGACCGCAGCCAGAAAACGTCAGACCGTTATACCCCGGAGGAAAAGGACGTGGGCAGAATATCGAACGGAATTCCTTATCGGAAGGGTTTACGAATGCGCGGTAGTTCCGAAAACAGTTTCTGGTACTGAGCAGTTTGGCGGTCGACATGTCTTTTATGGAAAGGGAGGTTTCGATCTCACATCCTTCTTCGGATACAGCAGACACGGAGACCTCTTTTCCCTCAACCAGATCACGAAAGAGGGAACTGCCTCCGTATTTCGATCCGTCGTTGCTTTCTGTCGTTCCGAATATCATGAGGTCAATAGTTCCAAGATTCTCGTTGGGACAAGGACCGACTGTTGCTGGGACACCGTTTATGCTTGCCTTGACGAATCTACGATAACGTCCGGCTTCGGACATATTGAAACACAGAAGTGCGTAGGTACCGCTCATTGTTCCCATGGTACCGCTGGTTATTATGTCGGCACTGCGGATCTCCGACTCATCACCTGAATCTAAGAGTCCTTCGACCTCCTTCGCCGTAAGGACACTTGCCTTGCCTGCGGCGACCTTCTCCTTTATTTCTTCAAATGTCCTTTTCATCGGCAGTTTGTATATCTTTATACGGACATATATACCTTCGATTTGTCGCTGTAGAAAGTACTTGAAAGGATACGAATAGAATCGATGATCAATCTTTTCGAATAAGTGAAATCACAAAATCGATCAAAACTACACGATCAGAATTGATATGTATCCGTTGGAAATCATGAGGCGGCTTACGCAAATATTTGGATTATACATGTGGTCGATGTACATGATCAAGTTTCGTTACTAGTTGGATGTATAATCCACTAAACAGATATACTGCAAAGAACCTTTAGCAGCTCACCAAGGAGATGATGGGGATGGAATATAAAGCATATTTTGTAACACCTATACCTGTGATGATGGTTTATACGCAGTTTATGTTTCTATCTTCTGACAGTGAAGCGGCCAGTGCCTCTATGTACGGTGTGGATACAAAATGAATGATAAACAAGAGATAATACTGTTCGGGTCTGCTGTACTGTTCTTTTCAGGTTTAGTTTTGTACATCGGTTCTGCCATTTTTTGGGCCGTAATAGAAACGGGGGGTGTACCATACAAATACCTGTACATGAACAGTGAATTTGATATAATGGCCAACACTGCAATTATCGGATTAGCAATGGTTGCTGTTGCTGTTGTGATTTGGGTCGTAATGATATCACTGATGACTAAAAAAGAGTGTAAGGAGGATTAAACAAAGGCCGGACAGGTCAGATCAAAAATACTATAAACGTTCGACCATGGGTCGACAGTGTTTTTTTAATCACCTGACTATTGTCCATTAACAACAAGTTCGGAATATTAATGTGAAAAGGAATATGAGACGTCAACGGAACCAGTGTTTCTTTCCTTTTTCACACATTCTTTCTCTTTAGTATTCTTCCATGCTGTCTCTAATGCTATATCAGAATCAAAGACATACTAGCTCTGGCTGTCGGTGAATCCTTATTCTCTTGTCATCATTTTTTCAAGACCCTCTAGCATACGATATGATATTCGTATGAAGATCGGTACATTTATGGATTATGAATTTTTGTTCATCAAGAAACTACATGTTCGCTAAATCCCAGATTAAGAAAGTTTGACAAAACTCCAACAAGGCGCACGTCTATTGCTTAATCTAAATTTGTGCATCTCATCAATCATCTTTTTGTCAATGTTATTGAACATTA
>JBAYAO010000062.1:0-8845 GCA_041669745.1 Candidatus Methanomethylophilaceae archaeon
ACGGATGCCTTTTGCGGTACATAACCGATGCATTTTGCACATTCTTTAGCCGATAATTCAGAGACCTTCTTATCGTCTATGGTTATTCTTCCATGCTGCGATTTTTGAAAATTACATATACACTTCAATAATGTCGTCTTTCCTACTCCGTTCGGTCCCATTATGGAGACGACACTGTTACCTTCGGCTTTGAATGAGATGTCGTGCAAGACCTGTCTTTCACCGTAAGAGAAATCAAGATCAGAGACTTCCAGCATTTTTCTTGTACCCCCTGAGAAGTATATACAGGAACAACGGACCTCCGAGGAAAGATGTTATTATTCCGACGGGCAGGACACCGAAGGTGGAAGTGAATGCATTCTGAGCTATGGTATCCGCCAACACAAGGATCATGGCGCCCATTATCATAGAGCCCGTCAGTAGGAATCTGTGATCGTCTCCGACGACCTTACGGACCATATGCGGCGCCGCCAAACCTATGAAACCTATGACTCCTGCGAAGGAGACGCATATCGCTGTTATGACCGCAGCACCCAGAAGTGTGTATATTCTGAGTCTGTTGACATTTATCCCAAGCCCCCTTGCCACCTCGTCTCCTCCTTCTGTCGCGTTGTAATCCCAACGAAGATACAGGAACATCAGAGAGATCGCGATCACGACTGCCGCGATGAGCGGAATCATATTTCCAGACACCTTGCTAAGACTTCCGAATTGCCAAAACACGAGCGCAGATAGCTGTCCGTCAGTAGCTGTATACTGCAAAAAGGCCACACCTGCAGAGAATATCGAACTTATCGCCACACCTGCAAGAACCATCGTTGCCGGTGTGGCACCCGTTATTTTCACTATCAGGATTATTATTGCGGTACCTATCATTGACCATGCGAAGGCCATTATGGCCACTGTATACGGATTGTTTATCTGCGGTACCAACGTGCTTTGCGTTATTATGCCGCCGTTCAGGAGGAGTATCCCGATCGATGCACCGAATGCGGCTGCATTGGATATCCCCAACGTATACGGCGATGCTAACGGGTTCTTCAATACACATTGCATCACAGCGCCGGCTATTCCCAGCGCGGCACCTATCAGAACTCCTGCTAAAAGCTCGGGGAACCGCACACCCATAAGGATCACTGCTTTGGAACTGCCATCGCCGATGATTCCGTGGAACACCTCCGATACCGAAAGATAACTGTCTCCGATCCTGGAACCTATGATCAGCGATGCCAAACAGATCACGAACAACACCAGGAACATCACTGCCAGGGCCACTCTCTTGCGATTGAGGTGGTCCGCATACGCTCTGAGTCCTTCCCTGCTTTCCGCGCTCATCCTAACATTCCCGCATCGTGATAAAAGAAAAAAAGGTTTGGAACGAACGTAGATCCGAACTCACGTTCAGATCATGATGTCAATGTCACTTCGGTCAAAAGTTCCATTGAGGCTCCGTTCTTGACATTGGCACTGGACCAGGTATTCATATTGTCGAACGCGTCAGCTCCTTTCTCGCCAAGGAACAGCGTGTTGACCTCCGTTATCTTCTGAGCGTAATCCACAGTGATATCATCGTAAAGCAGATCAGCGAGGAAATACGCGTTCCCGAGTATGTTCTCCAGATTCTGTCCGAACCAAAAGTACGGAAGGATCACATATTTGTCGACATCGGACACATCTTCCAGAAAAGCGTGTACCGTTGTAGATGTTGCATCCACCTTGTACAGCGGATCCACAAGAACGACACCTATGTCGTAGCTGAGGATATCGCTTATCGGAATCTCACTGACAGACGATATCGAGGAGGGCACGACATTGTTCCCGTTCACGAGCTTCAACGAAGAAAAATCACCGGTTGAGTATACCAATGTTTTGGATCCACTGTAAGCAACGCCCGCCAGGAACACACCTTTGGTCGATACGTTGTTCCCGACGATACTGTCTATATCCCTGAGAATGTCGTTTGTCCCGTTTATGATCTCATCGGCACGATCCTCCGCCTTGAATAATTTCCCCAGGTTGGTGATCTGCCCGTTGAATTTCTCGCTTACTGTGAAATCGTTATAATCAAAGAAGTCTGTGAGTTCGTAAACTACGATCAGCGTATACTCCCTGGCAAGCTGATCGCAATTCGACTTGTACGCGTCGTAAATCGTATCGGTTACAACGATGACCGACGGATCTATCTCCAGAATCGATGCTATGTCCGTGTTCTCTATAGCATTATGACTGTGCCATTTGAGATCGGCATTCAGGTAATATCCGTAAGCATATTGATAGGTCTTTCCGCCCTGATTGCTCGAACCGCCCGCTGCTGGCCCAGCGTCCCCTCTGTCGACCATGACCACGGAATCCGATATGGTCTTTGATGTACCGGCGGCCGTTTCATCTCCGAAGTACGAAACAAAACGCAGGGCTCCTGGTCCCGCAGTGATGATTCCGCCGCTAAGATCGTCCGGAACCGCAACAATCCTTCCGGCCGCATCGGTTATCGTACCGTCGCTGTTCTTATCTTCATCGGTTAGAACTATGTATGTCGCCACTCCGCCAACGAGAAGTATTGCTACGACAAGCAGTACTAGAGATTTCTGATTCATGGTCCTCGCAGGGTGGTTGAAGTATAAGTAACATTCTTATGTTATTCGTGATACTGTTCAATGATGACAAAGCAATGCTGTTCCTTGTTCATTGTTACCTGTGGAACTTTGTTCAACATCATTGATATTTAAATCCCGTCAAAAGAAAAATTTCTTTTATGAGATAGTGCTAAACACATTCATGCGTTGGGTACTCCGCGGAAAGATCCATAGGGCGACGGTTACGGAAACCAGACTCGACTACGAAGGCAGTGTGACAGTGGACGTTGACCTTCTGGACAAAGCAGGTATCTGGATCGGAGAAAAGGTCTCGATAGCGAATATCAACAACGGCAACCGTTTTGAGACGTATACGTTGCCGGGCGAACGCGGTTCCGGTATCGTCGCGCTGAACGGTGCCGCGGCCCGTCTGTGCAACAAGGACGATCTGATCATCATAATGGGATACGAACTCACTGACGAACCGATACATGCCAGGGTAGTGCTTGTAGACGGGCAGAATCACGTCAAGAAGGAGTTCACCTACTGATGTCCCTCAGGATATATTCCGACGGCGGTGCCAGGGGGAATCCCGGTCCGGCCGCGTTCGCGATAGTTGCCGTCAAGGACGGTGTAACGATATTCGAACACGCGGAGTTCCTCGGTGAGAGGACTAACAACTATGCCGAGTACCGTGGACTGATCGCCGCCATCACCAAAGCCGTGGAATTGAATGAGGATGACGTCGAATTCGTGATGGATTCGGAATTGGTCGTTAAACAGATGAACGGCGAATACAAGGTGAAGGCGGATAACATAAAATCCCTTTACAAAGACGCGAAAGCGCTCTCTTCGATGATCGAGAAAACAAGATTCACACACGTGAAACGCGAGGATCGTATGATCTCCAGGGCCGACGCTCTCCTGAACATGGAGATGGATCTCAATTCGCAATGAATCCCACGAGATCGTCGATTTTCACCAATGTCTGTTCTCCGGATGCCATATCCCTCACCGTCACGGCATCCTGCTCGTATTCCTGCATTCCCACAATGATCGTGTACTCTGCTCTTACGGTGGATGCGTATTTCATGGCCTTTCCCATCTTACGTCCCATGATGTCTATATCCGAGATTATCGCATTCTCACGAAGCATCGAAACTATCCTGAACGCATTCAGTTTCATATCTTCGGACGCTGGAACGACATAGGCTTTGATGCCTTCGCCCTTGAAAACCTGACCTTCCTTCTCCATGGCCAGAAGTATCCTGTCGAATCCGATGGCAAATCCCGTTGAGAATACCTTTTCCCCTCCGAAAAGTTCCGACAGAGTATACGAACCTCCCCCGCAGATCTGCTTCTCCGCACCTAACGAAGGTGCTTCCGCCTCAAAGACTATACCCGTATAATAGTCCAATCCTCGCACGACACCGAGATCTATCTCGATGTCATCCACGCCCATTGCCGCAAGGGTTTCCGTTATGCTCCTGAGATAGTCCCCCGCATCCCCCGGCACGGAATCCAATATCTCTTTTCCGCCCACCGTCTCGGTAAGTTCGAATGTGCTGGTTATATCCTCCGCGGCAACATCCATGCCAAGGAGCATGGTTTCGGCTTCCTCGTAAAGTTTTTTGTCCAACTTTTGCAGAACCTCCGCCATCCTGCTATCCGGAACACCTATGTCCGCGAGTCTCTGTCTCAGAACGCCTATGTGTCCTATCCTTATCTTGTACTCTTTCAGTCCCAGCGAACGTATCATCGAGGCCGCCATGGCTATTATCTCAGCATCCGTTTCGGCATTGGCGTTGCCGATCAGTTCAGCACCGAACTGGAAAAACTCCCTGTAACGTCCGCTCTGAGGTCTCTCATACCTGAAACACTGACCGAAATAGAAGATCTTGATAGGTTTCGGATCGTTGCTCATCTCGTTGACGAACATACGGATGGCCGGGGCCGTCATCTCGGGGCGCAGCGCTATACTCCTGTCGCCCTTGTCCCTGAAGGCATACAGTTCGCTCAGAACATTCGGACCCGATCTCAACACGAACAATTCGGACTCTTCGAAGATCGGCGTCGAGATCTCCCTGAAACCAAAGGTCTTGGCGACGTTTCTCAGGACATTCTCGTAGAATCTCCTTTTCTCCATCTCATCTGGAAGAAAATCCCTGGTTCCGCGCGGACACTGAATCATATGGATATGTGAATGATGGGAACCGTATTAATGTGTTGTTGGAAGGTCATCTTTTGACTATTATGCACAGAACGTCCCCGTCCTCGACGACATGATCTATGCTTACGGTCTGTCCCGGAAATTTGGCGCTCTTTCCCCATATCATCGCATACCTGAAGTTCTGACGGAAAGCCCTGTGGATCAGTTCACATACATCGCCTACGGTGTTGCCGCGCTTGACGATCAACGGTTCGACCATATCCGCTTCCTGACCCTGGGGTTTCAGATAGACGCGGATCATGTCTATGGTATCGTACAGCCCCTGTTTGAGTTCTTCCATCCCCTGACCGGTTGCCGCCGATATAGGGAATATCGGATATTCGGGATTACGGTCGATGGCCTTTTGCAATTCGTTGTGGAATGCCAGATCGACCTTGTTTATCGCCATGATCGCCTTTATGTAGACACGGTTGCCGGCAAGGACGTCTAGCATCTGTTCCACGTTGATGTCCTCACGTACCACCACCGTGGCGTTTATGTAACCGTACGCGGCGGTCATATCCTTGATGGTATCCACATCGATCTTGGTGAGTTTCACCGTCGGTTTGACCTGGATGCCGCCGTAATCCCCGCCTGTGATCGTAACGTCCGGTCTGTGTTGATTGAGACGAACCGCAGCAGCGTACAATTCGTTGAAAAGGACCGATATGTCGGGATTGAAGACATCCACGACCAGGAGGATGACGTCTGCGGACCTTGCGGCCGCGATCACCTCTCTTCCCCTGCCCTTCCCTCTCGACGCGTCTTTGATCAGTCCCGGCATATCCAGGATCTGGATCTTCGCATGGTTGTACTCCATTACTCCGGGGACGACATCCAATGTTGTGAACTGATAGGCGGCAACCTGTGATTTTGCACCGGTGAGCTGATTCAGGAGCGTCGACTTACCCACACTCGGAAAACCTACCAGTGCGACGGTCGCATTGCCCGCCTTCTTGACATAGAACCCTTTGGTGTTTCCTTTGGCCGATTTTCTCTTCTCATCCTCGAGACTCAGACGGGCAATCTTCGCTTTCAGTTTACCGATATGCCCTTCAGTGGCCTTGTTGTACTTGGTCTTGGAGATCTCCTCCTCCAATTCCCTGATCTGATCTTCTAGGGTCGCCAACAGTACTTCCTCAGTGCTGCATGATGTTCACGGGGTATATTATTTTTATAGTCGTACAGGCCAAACACGAAACACATTTTTATACGGCAATGTTCTCGCGTATCTTCGATGACTGATGCTCCTCAACGAGATGCGACGTCGGATTTCATAGGCAGTAAACCCGCCCAAGCCATCGGCATTGCTCTGGGCTTCGTCGTCGGATTCTTGCTGTTCTACCTCGGACTGTTCGGATTATGCCTGTACATGCTGACCGGAATACTGTTGTTCGCCATCCCCAAACTGCTGGGCGTGAAGAACCTCAAAGTCATGGTCGTATACGGTGTGTCCCTGTTCCTGGTGATATCCCTTGTAGGTGCTCTTGTCGTGAGTCCGGCCGAGATCGACGACAACAAGAACATGGAAGACCTCGGCGGAGGTTTCGATGATTGCTCGGTCATGGACAACGGTGACGGTACATACACGTTCAGTGTCGGATATGTTGCGGACAGAGATGTTAATCTCGTTTACGAGGAGGTCTCCAGCATATGTTATTCTGTCCCGATCAGAACGAACGAGATAACCGTGGACAGCACTCCTACCGCGACGACCTACACCGTCAGTGATGTTCCGCTCTCCTCCGGGAGACTGTACTCTTTCCACTTTGAGGATGTGACAGCGACCGACGGTACCGTGGAATCAAATACCGTCTACTGCACACAAACGATGTCCGATTCTGAGATGACCCAATTCACGACCACATGGAACATGTACTGGGTCGGGATCGTCATGGTATTCTTCTTCCTGATCCTGTTCCTAACGACGTGGATGAGAAAGAACCTTGAAAAGACAAGGGAGAAGATGGAAGCCGAAGGACGTCTCTACCCTCAGGGATACGGACGCTGCAAAGAATGTGGGAGCATCGTACTGCCCGGTGAGACATGTTGCAGAAAATGCGGCGCCTACATCGATGTACCGGAAGAACTCAGGGTAAAAAAGGTGGAATGCTTTGAGTGTTCGGAATGCGGTGCAGAGGTCCCCTATGATGCGACCGTGTGTCCTAAATGCGGTGCGGCATTCGACGGCGTCGAAGATGACGGCACAGCCATGGATGATAAGAAGGACGACTGAGCGCCCTCTGCGGACTTGCTAGACTTCACGGATAACATTTATTAAATCTGACTGTACTCCGCAATCTGGATGCGCTCGGACGAGACTATTGATACAAAGGATAAAGGATCGAAATCCTCCGTTGCCCAGAAGCTGGCCGCTAAACAGCAGGAGATATCCGTCACGGAGTTCTTCGAAAAGAATAAACACATCCTCGGTTTCGATTCGCGATCCAAGTCGCTGCTGATGGGTATCAAGGAAGCGGTGGATAACTCACTTGACGCGTGTGAGGAGACGGACATCCTGCCCGACATCTCTGTGAAGATGACCCGTTTGGACGAGGACGATTACAATATTATCATCGAAGATAACGGACCCGGGATAATCCACAAGATGATGCCGAACGTTTTCGGACGTCTCCTCTTCGGATCCAGATTCCATGCGCTCAGGCAATCGAGAGGACAGCAGGGCATCGGTATTTCCGCGGCCATAATGTACGGTAACATCACAACTGGAAAACCTGCACATATCAAATCGAAGACCGAAGGTCCCGATTCTGTGGCCTGGGAGATGGATATAGTCATCGACACCAAGATCAACCGTCCCGTGATCACGAACGACAGAGCGTTCACATGGGAAGGAAAGGATCACGGTACGAGCATAGAATACACGATAAAGGGAAGATACGTCACAGGAAAACAGTCTGTTTTCGAATATCTGAAAGATACTGCGATAGTGAACCCACATTGCAGGATAACATTTGTAGATCCGGATGGAAAAACATTCATCATCGAAAGGGCAACAGAAGTGATGCCTGTCAAATCCAGGGAGATAAAACCGCATCCAGAGGGTATCGAGATCGGAGACATGATCAAACTCACACAGAATACCCAGCAAAAGACCGTGAAGGCTTTCCTGATCAATGATTTCTCCAGGGTCACCGAGAGGATCTCCGACGAAATACTACAGAGGGCCAAGATCAGCGAGAACACCAAACCTGCGAATCTCACACGTGACAACTGCAAAGACATCATAAATGCCATAGGGGCCGTGAAAATCATGGCGCCTCCGACGGATTGCCTGTCACCAATCGGCGACACCCTGATCAAAAAGGGCCTCATGCATGTCTTGGATGGAATGCGTCCCGATTACTATGCGCCGCCCGTCACAAGGGCCCCGAAATCTGCAAACGGGAATCCGTTCATCGTCGAGGCCGGTATCGTATACGGCGGTGAGATACCGTCGGACGGTCAGGTGACCATACTGAGATTCGCCAACCGTGTCCCGTTGCTCTATCAGCCCGGCGCGTGTGCCATCACAAAAGCGATATCTGCAGTGGATTGGCGCAGATACGGCCTGGAACAAAGAGGAGGCAAGGGAATTCCGTTCGGACCGGCCATAATCCTTGTCCACGTCGCTTCCACCAAAGTACCGTTCACATCGGAGGGAAAAGAAGCTGTGGCCGATCTCCCCGAGATACAGAATGAGATCGATCTCGCACTCAAGCTGTGCGCAAGGAACCTGAAGAGTCACCTCAACAAGGAAGAGAGAAAACGGAAGACGCACGTGAAATTCGAGATCGTTCAGGAGATACTGCCTGAACTCGCCAAAAAGTCTGCAGCTTTCCTCAAAAGACCGGTACCGAGTCTGGATAAGACCATCTCCAAGATCATGAACGTGGTCTGGGTGGAACCCACGGTCAGATCGGAGAAGAAGAAAACAAGAACCGTCACATACACCGTTTACAACTACACCGGAACGGAGCGTTCCATGTGCTTGCATGCACAATTACCGAAGGAGGCCGTGAATCTCACGCTGTTCAGCAATGAACATTTCGTCGAGATGAAT
>JBAYAO010000063.1:0-8794 GCA_041669745.1 Candidatus Methanomethylophilaceae archaeon
GAGGACGGTGACACATACTGGACCGGTGAAAGCGAAAGAGAGTGGACATATGTCGGAACTCAGACCGTCACCACCGCCATAGGGGAAAAAGAATGCAGTGTATTCGAATCGGAAGGAGAGAAACAGTACATCGGTGATGATTGGATCCCTTACCTGATCACATACAGAGATGACGAGATCGGATCGAGCGTTGACCTGACGTATACATTCGTTTCCCTCTTGACGGAATTCGAACCTACCGAATCCTTCGAAATATCGATAATATCTGACAGTGGGATCACGGTAAAAGGCGAAGGCGTCTACACACCGGGTTCCGAAGTGACACTGGAAGCGACTGTAGCTGCCGACTCTTCATTCAAGGGATGGTATGACAACACAGGAACTCTCCTGTCTACGGATTTGAGCTACACAACCGATCCGCTTGATCATGACACCATAATCCTCGCTTACTGCGATGAACTCGCCTCGTACTACATCTATCCTGAGGATCGGATGGCTTTCTCCAGCGGGACCGTTACTATGGATGATAATACCGCCTGGACCGTCACCAATACGTCGTATCCTGGCACCATCCCCGCATATGTCACAGGATCGGCACCTACATACGCCTTCTCGGAACCTGGGATCTATGAAATTGAAATGTCCGGTACAGCCAACGATGAAATCCCTTTGACCCGAACCTTCACAGTGGTTGTATACGGCAATATAGAACGCACATTCACATGGAAATACGATAAACCTTACGAATATGCACTGTCGATACCGCTTTCGGATTACATAAGATACAAGGAAGACCCGACATACAGAGGACAGATGAACGCAGAACACAACCTGAGTTTTGTTACATACGAGGATACGACCATCGTTAAATTGGCACATGATCTGGAAGAAAAATCCAAGTACATGAGCACGAACGACCGTGCAAACTTCCTTCTGGCCTTCGTCGATTGCATCCCTTACGATTACGAAGAATATTACGGAAACTATGAATATTGGCGGTTCCCGATCGAAACACTGTATGACAGCACCGGCGATTGCGAAGACACGTCCATACTGTATGCGGCACTCGGAAAAGCGATGAACTATGATGTTTGCTTGTTTACATTCCCTGGGCACATGGCCGCGGGTGTTGGGTTGGAGGATTACTCGTACACGAATATCCACAACATACCATCCTACTTCACCGACGAAACCACGGGTACGGATTATTACTTCTGCGAAACTACAGCTGAAAAGGAAAATTTCTACCCTGTTGGCAAGAACGAAGTGTATTCCACATATCAACAAATGTACGTTGTAATATGAGCTCCATTACCAAATAATCTTCCAATCCCGACCACAATATATACTATGGGTGCCTTAAAGGGCGTGATATAAGATGTCGTGAGGTGTTTTTATGGGGTCGGTGAATACAGCCAGCGGATTCTTCATTCGTAACAGGTCTGTATTTGCCATGGGACTCCTTGCCCTTATAATCGCGGCAACCGCCGATCTCTTTGCCGGGATATTTCTCACTACGATGGAGGATTACATCCTCCTGATCCCGGGAATGATGATCCTGATATATTCCGCGATCGGAATGCGCGGGAACATTTTCGGTGCCATGGGCAGCCGTTTGGGAACTGCGATGCATATGGGTACTTTCCAAATGTCCTTCAAAAAAGGCGGGGTGCTCAGATCGAACATCGAATCGGCAATGGCCCTGACGATGTCCATTTCACTTATCATGGGCCTGGTTGGATGGACCGTTGTCGAGGTACTGTTCGGCGGTGGCATAAGCATAGTCAGTTTCACATTCATCTCGCTGATGGGCGGTCTCTTAGCCGGATTGATCGTAGTGGCGTTCAACATAATAATAGCGCATGAAGGTTTCAGGAGGAATTGGAATGTGGATGACATCACCGCTCCGCTGATTGCTGCTGCCGGCGATATCTTCACGGTACCGATGATATTTCTGGCCACATGGATGGTCATCTATCTGAATTCGAACGTTATCTGTATCCTATGTATAGTCCTGATAATCCTGACAGCGGCGATCATCGCCAATATACTCCTCAGGAAGACGAAAAGGAAGGGAAGAAAGGACGAAGCGAAAAGAATAGTTGCACAATCGACCCCCGTCCTAATAGCATGTCTCTTCCTGGAGATAGCCGCGGGAATGATCATAGAGACACAAACGGAACAGATGGTTCAATATGCCGTACTTCTGGTACTTCTGCCAGCTTTCCTGAACGAGGGGAACGCATTATCCGGAATGCTTACATCACGACTAAGTTCCATGCTCCACCTGGGTACCTTGGAGTCCAGGATGATACCCCCAAAAGAAGCATCTGAGAATTTCGGAGTGATCTATATACTGTCATTCGTCACTTTTGCGTTCATAGGAGCGGCCGCTTTCGCATTGCACCCCTACGATCTTGGATTCGGAACCGTCATGCTGATGATCGTTGTCGCCGGTTTTCTGACGACCACTGTGATAAATTTCCTATCGTATTATGTTGCAATCGCAGCGATCAGATTCAATTTGGACCCCGATGATCACTCGATTCCGATCACCTCCTCTATAATGGATGTCGTCGGAACCGCCATATTGGTGAGCATTATCGCCTTGACAATCTAAAGGTTATTATTCTTTAATGGGTTACAGGCGACCACGAGAGGTATACAGGTGATCGACAGAGAACAGATTCTGGCAGCTCTTGAGAGATATGATCTTAAAAAAGCCAAAATCGGGGTCGTTGCTTCCCATTCGGCATTAGACACGTGCGACGGTGCGATTTCTGAAGGATTCCATACTGTTGCGATATGCCAAAAGGGAAGGGAAAAGACATTTACCAATTATTTCAGAGCGGATCGCGATGTCAATGGCCGCGTTATCCGCGGCGTAGTGGACGAACCTATCGTGCTCGACAGGTTCAGCAATATACTCGACCCTGACGTTCAGGAAAAACTTATCAGGAACAATGTTCTGTTCGTCCCTAACCGATCCTTTGTTTCGTACTGCGGCATAAACTCTGTGGAAGATGACTTCAAGGTGCCCATGGTGGGAAGCCGCAATCTACTCAGATCCGAAGAGAGGGGAGATGAAAAGGACTACTATTGGATTCTTGAAAAAGCAAATCTCCCTGCTCCGAAGAAAGTGGAAAGACCTGAGGATATAGACGGCCTCACCATCATCAAGGTCCACCATAAGATGAAGAAACTCGAAAGAGGGTTCTTCACCGCGAATTCATACGACCAGTTCGTTAAAAAGTCCACTGAACTCATTGAACAGGGTGTCATCGAAGAGGATTTTCTTAAGTCTGCAAGAATGGAACAGTACATTATCGGTCCGGTGTTCAATCTGGATTTCTTCCGTTCTCCATTGGCGGAAAAGGATAGACAGATAGAACTCCTTGGCATAGATTGGAGATTCGAGAGCTCTCTCGACGGCTTCTGCAGACTTCCCGGCAAACAACAGGTCGAATTGGAAAACGACGGGATCCTTCCCGAATATACTGTTTGCGGACATAATTCCGCCACCCTCAGGGAGTCGTTGTTGGACGGAGCGTTTGCGTTGGCAGAGAAATATGTCAAGGCCACGCAGAAATACTATTCTCCCGGAATAATAGGCCCCTTCTGCCTGCAGACCTGCGTTGACAAAGATCTGAATTTCTTCATTTACGATGTGGCTCCGCGCATAGGAGGAGGTACCAATGTCCATATGGCGATGGGTCATCCCTACGGCAACGCACTGTGGAGAAAAGAGATGAGCACTGGGAGAAGGCTTTCCATGGAGATCAGAGAAGCCATCGAACAGGAACGTGTTGAGGAAATCATCACATGAACACGACAGAGGAATGAAATGTCAAAATTCAATAAAATACTTGTACTGGCAATTGTGCTGTCGATGGCGATCGTCCCGCTCGCTCTCTCCGGCAGTTCAGATGCGAAAGTGGACTTCAGTCAGGAAACACAGATCACACAGTCATTCGATGATATGAATGCTGGAAAGATCACAGTCTACCTTCAGAATGACGGAGATACGGCAAAAACCGTTACGGTCACCGTGGTGAATTATGAGGATGGAAAGCAACTCGCCATAGCTGAAAATGTCTCAGTCCCCGCGAAGAGCGGTGATGTCAACGGAACCACCGACTGCGTCCTCTCATTCTCTTTCGGCAGCTCTGGAGAACGTTATGTGATCGTCTCGGTATATGACGGAGATACTGTGGTGACGGACAGTCTGAACATAGAGGTATCACATTCCATATGGAAGGACAGCACGACGTACATTGTGATCATCGTTGTGATAATCATCATCGCCATTGCCATATTCCTGAAGATGCGCGGACTTCCGGGATCCAAAAAAGAGAGTGACACATCTGAAAAGACATTCACTACGATGGATGACGAAAGGAAATCCAAAAAGAACAGCAGGGATAAAGAAAGCGTTGAGACTACACCTGTTGAAAAGCAGATCTACAACAAGAACAGTAAACAGGGTAAGGACCAAAAGAATCGCTATTCGAAACAAAGGTGATGCTTAGGAAAACCATTTACCGAACCTCTTATCCATTCTCATGAAGTTCATTGATCTGGGAATCGTCGACCCGTGTACGGCATCGTGTTCGGAACAGGCATTGTTCGAATCGCACAGAAGCGCGCTTATGATTTATTCCCGGAACAGACCCACTATATCCCTGGGAAGATTCGGTGACAGCAAAGAATCCATTTATGCCGATAATGCCGAAAAAAATAATATGACCGTAGTCAGAAGACTCAGCGGCGGAAGCGCTATATTTTGCGATGAGAACCAGATCACGTATTCCGTTGTCATCGAAAGGAGTCGCTTCGACACCAAGGAGGAGGCTTACAGGACGATTTGCAGTTGCGTGGTCTCAGGTCTGAAATTTCTGGGCGTCAATGCCGTGTACAAACCGGTAAACGATATTCTCGTTGACGGGAAAAAAATATCCGGAAGTGCTCAGTACAGGGATCAGGGATATTTGATGCAACACGGGAGCATCATCCTGCGGTTGGATCAAAAGACCATGGATTCCGTTCTTAAACCGCTCAAGGAAAGAAAATATCCAGGACTGACATCTGTCGAGGAGGCACTCGGAAGAATTCCCAGCAGGGAAGAGATAGTATCAGCACTCATAAATGGTTTTTCGACCCTTGAAACAATAGAAAAGGGCTCACTGGATGATGAGAGGGAAAGGATCGACGAGCTCACTTCTCGATTCAGATCGGTTTCTTTTTGAGATCGTTGACGTCGAACAATGCAACCTCGCGTCTATCTATGAAGAAACCGATCTTTTTGAATAACATTATCGACGGAACATTATCCGGCTGGATGGTACCGTGTACGATCGATGCCCCTCTTGCGGCGCCTTCTTTCACCGTCGCACGCAGAAGCTTGTATCCTATGCCGTTGCGTCTGAAATAAGAATGCACACCCATGTTGTCTATCCAGACGAGATTTTCCGCATCGTAGACGTTGTGCAGCATCTGCGCGAACAAAAATCCGACTATCTCCCCATCCTCTTCAGCGACAAAACTCAGTCCTGAATCTATGTACGTCATGAATGATTTCCTACTGCTGGCGCCCAGATCGTCCTTCCACTCCGCAGGAAGATCCTCCCATTTGTTCTCAAGTGTCGAAGCGAAATACTCCCTTATGCAGCTGATCTCGAGGTCTCTGACCTTCACGAGGTCCTTCAGTTTCATCGGACGGATCTCCATCTACATCTCCTCCGGTGCGCCTATCCCCAAACATTCGAGAATATTCTTCAGAACCACTTTAGTACACCATACCAGTGTGAGACGGGCGTCCCTCGCATCACCTGAGCTGAGTACCGGCACTGCGGCATAGAACTGATTGAAGGACGATGCGACCTCGTGTCCGTACGCAGGAAGAAGATGTGTACGCTTGTATTCCGCCACGGTCTCGATAACACTGCCGAATCTTGACAGTGTCTTGACCAGCCTGATCTCGTATTCATCGGTCAGTTGCGATGCGTCGATCGCCGTTTCATAGCTGCCTGCCTTTCTGAGCATGGTGCATGCTCTCGCATGCGCATACTGAAGGAACGGTCCGCTATTGCCGTCGAAATTCAATGCATCCTCCCATTTGAAAACCATCTGCTTTTCCGGCTGAACACGAACGATGTTGTATCTTATCGCCCCGACGCCTATAACTTCCGCGATCGCCCTCATCCTGTCCTCAGACAGATCTGTACGCCTGGATTTTATCTCATTGTATGCACGTATCTTTGCTTCATCGATGAGATCGTCAAGATAGACCACAACGCCTTTTCTTGTGGACATCTTACCCTCTGGAAGGGAAACGAACGAATAGAACATGGCCTCGGGCTTCTTATTGCATTCCAGGATCTCCAGTGCTGAACACAGCTGCTGACTTCCTAGCTTCTGATCCTCCCCTAACACGTCTATGACGCGATCCGCTCTGGAGAATTTATCCATGTGGTACGCGAGGTCGCGTGTCGTATACAACGTGGTACCGTCGGCCCTGGTGAATGTGAATTTCGTATTCTTCCCCTGAATCCCGAATTCCTTCAGATCGAGATAGTACGCACCATCCTCTTCCTCACCGGCATATTCAGATCCTTTGAGCCTGTCGACTATCTTCCTTGCAGAACCGTCTGCGATATACTTTGACTCCCATGTGTAGTTGTCAAGGGTGACGTTTATGTTGGTAAGCGTCTCTTTGAGACCCGCCAACATCACTTCCGCGGTTTTACGGACTGTACGTATTGTTTCGGAATTCCCTGCCTCGAATTCCCTCAACATGCCGCTGATCTCCTCTTGTACAACGGGATCCTCCTCCATCATCTTATTTGCCAGACGATAGTATGCAACCAGTTCGTGATCGATTTTATCCCGGTCCCCCGCATCCACCTTATCGGCGGAGATGTTGTTCACACCCCATGTCAGTATGACGACCTGCTTGCCTACATCGTTGACATAATACTCTGTCTGGACATCGTAACCGCACATGCGGATGCACCTGGCCAGTGTATCTCCTATTATAGGATTTCTGGCACGTCCGACATGGATCGGCCCGGTCGGATTGGTCGAGGTGTGCTCCACATTGACCCTGACGTTCCTCTTCGGATGGCTACCATATGAATCACCCATGTCCATTATGTCATTAAGAGTGCCGCTGACGAGTTCTGAGTCGTCCATTTTGAAATTCACGTATCCATTGGATGCCACGACAGAATGTATCAATCCTTTTGCATCGATGTTCGCTGCTAGAATCTTGGCAACCTCTGCAGGTGCCTTCTTCATTGTCTTCGACATCAAGAAACACGGTACCGCGAGATCTGCCGAATCCGTCGAAGGTACCTCCGTAGAAAAAGGAACCTCGGTTCCCATTTTACGTATCGCAACCCTGACGCACTCCTCCACTTCTGATTTGAATATGTCCATAACTGACACGATGCCACCTCATTGTATCCTGTATCTGAGAATCGCCGCGATACCGCCGAATGCTGTCATTAGCATCTGACCCTCTTCCGAATCGGTAGAGATGACCTGCACGTTCGTATTGTACGATTCCGCGATCTCGAAGAAATCATCGACGAGATCCTCGTTTTTGACGACATTCGCATTGGCACCGCATATCTTGCACTGTATCTTGTCATCGGCGTCTTTGACAGTATCCTCGTAGTTGTGTCCGGCAGGGCACTGAACCTTGATACGTCTTTTGTCCAGACCTTCTGAAAGGAGCAACACGTCCACCGAACCCAGTTCCAAGGATTGCCTTACGATCTCCTCCCCGTATGCTGACAGACCGCCCTCCGCTTTCCTGATCTCCGAGAACAGTCTCTGTATGAGGTCCTTCTCTTTCATCAGACTTATGTCCTCTATGGACCCTTTCGCATTTTCAACCAGCTCTTTCAGACCCGATTCGTCGGTGTAACCCGTGTCAAATGTATCTATGACCTTTTTCTGGAGCTCATGATGAAGATAACCTTCCTTGACGAAGAAATCCTTCGTCGAGCCAGGGCCACCTATGAGCAATCCGATCAGTTCTGCCCTGTTCAGGAATATGTCCGTTGCATTGTCGGAGATCTTTTTGTAGAATTCATGTGCCGCTATCTCGATCAATCTTTCAAACCTTAATGCGGATTGCCCCCCCTGACGATGCTTCCTCGGAACCATGGAATCAAAATGCTTCATGACCGTGATCTTGTTCCCGCTGAGTATGCCAAGCGTAGCCTCCTGTCTATCGACCACGATGAGCCCATACGATTTCTTGTCCAGAAGCATAGCCTGCAGAGGTTCTGTGAAGAATGTCGAATCACATCGGTAGACGAAAGTCGTTATAGCTTCCGGCGGATCCAAGACGAATTGCACCATCCTTGTTTGATCCCCGGCCTTCGGCACCTCGCCGCAGAATATCACCAGACCGTTCTTGGGTACAGATTTGAAGGTCTTCAGCCTAGACATTATCGAATCTATGGCCCCCATAACGTTCTTCATGGTCGATTTGGATTTGATATTGGATGACTGAGAGTATTCATCTCTGAGATACGCCGTAACGTCTGAGATCTGCTTCGTTTCAGGTACATACACTGATATGAGCTCTGTGCCTCGGCCCTTTATGTTGACGATCTCCTGCATCGCCTTCTTAAAATCATATCTGGCTCTTTCAATGTTACCTTTCTCTGCCATCAGCACCAACCCGTACCTCCCATAGGAAAGCCATTTTAATAATAAAGGTATTGGTGGATACCGTGGACAAAGTAGTGGTCTCGATTGGCGGTTCTGTTCTCATCCCTGA
>JBAYAO010000064.1:0-8745 GCA_041669745.1 Candidatus Methanomethylophilaceae archaeon
CCGATGATCCTATTCGCAGCCCTATCGTTCTTGCGATAATCCGCAACGACCGACGGATTCTCATCGATGAACGCATCTATCAATCTGTCAAGATCCGCAGCGGAATCCGTCATCTCCTTCTGGCCCTCTCCGGTCATGAGCGATCTGATCCTGATGTTGCATTCGGTGTCGGTTATCCGTCCGGTGTGGAAATCGGATATCATCGAGATCAGGTCCTTCTTTTCTTCGTCCGATGGTTCGAATCCTTTCCAATATGCGCTGATGTTTCCCGTTATCCATGTCTTTGCCGTCTGCACGTCGGACACTTTGATCAATTCTTCAAACAGTTCCGCCAGCTTCATGGACGTTGTCACTATCTGTTTCGCAGTCCTCTCATCAAGTCCGTATTCACTTTGGAATCTGGATGCCATGTTCAGCGGGCTTTCCCTGAGTTTTATGTTTTCGGCGATACGCGCTATGTGGAATATCCCGAGATCCGGCTCACCTATGTATCCATAGTCCGCCTCGTACTCTTTTTTCCTTGCGGGCATCGTGACCTTCCTCTCTTCGTCGAAATGTCTGGTCTCGCGTTCGATCGTTCTTCCCGCTTTTAGAAGCTTGGTCTGTCTCACGGCTTCGAATGTGAGACAGCGTTCAACGTTCTTAAGACCCGTTACGTTCTTCACCTCGCACCTTTCCGTTCCGACGGAGATGTTGCAATCGCAACGCACGCTTCTCTCTCCGTCCTCTGGCAGATCGATGGTGTACCTTATCTCCGTCAACAATTCGGAAAGGAACTGTCTGGCTTCGGCCGGAGACGAGATATCGGGCTCCGTTACGATCTCCACAAGCGGTACACCGCTTCTGTTATAATCGACGAGCGATGAACCATCGCCGACCCTTTTTATCTTCCCAGGGTCCTCTTCGAGGTGCACGCGTGTGATCCTTATCGGTTTCTTTCCGAGATGGTAAACTCCCTTCTCTCCGATGGGGGTGTCGTACTGCGTTATCTGGAAATGCTTGCACAGATCCGGATAGAAATAGGTCTTTCTCGAGAACCATGTTGTTTTCGGAATCTCGCATTTCAGCATTTTGGCGATCGTAAGTCCGAGCTCCAATGCTTTTCCGTTAAGTGACGGTCTCGAACCTGGCATGCCGAGACATGTTGGACAGACATGTGTGTTCGGAGCATCGGCGCCGGTGGTAGGGCAGGAACAGAACATCTTCGATCTCGTCGGAAGCTGAACATGAATCTCCAATCCGATCCTCACAGCTTCACCTCCGGGTGTCTTATGTCAAACGCGTTCTCCCATTCCGTTGCCATTGACAGAAGCAGGTCCTCGTTCCAGTGGTCCGTGATGAATTGCATTCCGACGGGCATTCCCTCGGAGTATCCGCAGGGAACCGACAGATGTGGTGTTCCGGAGATATTCGGCGGAACCGTGAGGAAATCCGCCTTATACGACTGCAGAGCGGACATTTTCGAGATATCGTCGAATCTGGGTGAGACGAAAGGCATCGTCGGGGTCAACACCGCATCGTGAGTCTTGAAGATGCCCTTGTATTCGGCGATTATGACCTGTCTCACCTGGAGTGCCTTGTTGTAGTACCTGTCCGCGTATCCGACCATCCTGGTGAATGTTCCCAGTAATATCCTGCGTTTCGCCTCGTCACCGAAATACTTGGAACGGATCGACGAGAAGTAATCGTCGAATTTCAGTGTGAGGTCACCTTCCTGTTGCCCATATCTCATGCCGCAGTATCTGGCCAGATTTGTGGAGGCCTCTGAAGTCGCAATGACATAGTATGCCGGAATAGAGTATTTCAGAGAGGGCATACCGACGTATTCTACGTCAATGGACATGCTTCTCAGTAATTCCAATGCCGACTCGAACGATTTCATCACATCTTCGCTTATGCCGTCGATGGCCTCCTTCGGAACGGCGACGGATCTGATCCTTCTGAGACTCCTCCTCATATCTGGCTGTACGCAGGATGTCGGGTCCCTGTGATCCTTCCCCGAGATTATCGGGAGATATTTCGTCAGATCGGCCGCTTTTGCGGAAAGTATCCCCACTTTGTCAAGGGAGTTCCCGTAGTCAATGAGTCCGTATCTCGAGACACGACCGTATGTAGGTGTTATGCCGAATACGCCACAGAATGATGCGGGACAGGATATGGAACCGCCCGTGGACACGCCCAGCGCGACATGGTTTTCCAAGATCGCCGCAGCGCATGCTGCACCACCTGATGAACCACCGCAAGACCTGTTGGTGTCGAAGGGGTTTCTTGGTATTCCGTATGCGGAGTTGGCGGAGAACGTTCCGAATCCGAATTCGTCCATATTGGTTTTCCCTGCAAGGAATCCGCCGGCGTCCCTCATTCTTCTGATTGGTGTGGCATCGAATCCTGGTGTGTATCCTTCGAGGATCCTCGATCCTGCACGGGTCTCAAAGTCCTTCGAAGTAAGGTTGTCCTTGGCGGAGAACACAAATTCTGCATCGACACTCTCCTCCGCAGTCATCGAAGTGAAAATGTTGTACCTGGAGTCGAGTTCCTTCAGGTCTTTCAATGAAATTTCGGAGGTCATGAGATCCTTGGTCCCCTGACAAAATCATTATACGTCTTCATCTGGCTGAGAAGTGCATCGGCAGGAATTTCCATGTCGGGGATGTCATCCCTCAGAACATCGGCGACCTCCACGGGATCGAAGCCGAATTCTTCGGATTCCGGGGCAATGTCCAACATCTGGAAGTATTCAAGGATCTCGCTGAGATCCGTGCTGTACCTCTCCAACTCTTCCTCTGTAAGATCCAGATGTGCAATGTGTGCGACCCTTTCCACTATTTCTCTATCCATCAGACCGATGCTGATTGTCTCTATCGGTTATATTACTTTTTCAATGACACGTTTCCGCCTGTCGAGTTGTACGGCTATTAGAAAGAATTAAGAACACCCCGATAATATCAAATCCTGATACAATGGCAGACGACCTCGGGAAGAAATTGAATACGGGCATGAAGGCGATGGATGAAGGGGATTTCAAGAAGGCCTATTCGCTCTTCAAGAAGCTTTGTACGGAAAATCCAGAGAATGCCGATTGCTGGTATTACAAAGCCGAGTGTGGGAACATGGCCTCGGGCATGTTCGGCGCCAAGGTTTCCAACGAAGAGATCATGGAAGCTTACAAGAAAGCCATCGAACTCGATGGGAGCTGCGATTACTATCAGGCATACGGACTTTTCTGCATTTCGATCAACAAATACGATGAGGCAGAGAAGGCGTATTGCGAGGCAGCAGAGATCGACGAATCAAGAGCAGCGTCCCTGTACACCGAGTTCGCCGTCGAGTATTTCAACAATGTAATGGCATCCTACGGCGAGATAATGGAAGACCCCAAAGCGAGGGCACCGTACGTGAAGAAAGCTCTGGATTATTTCCTCAAGGCGATCGAGATAGATCCCGCAGAGGCAAAGGCGCTTCTTTGAGACTGTAGATCGGACAGGCGGACCCCGTCCGTATCGGGGTCACTGCCGCAGTTCGTCCATCGTAGCGGTTCTTTCCGCGAACGCGTTGTGCTTATGGATCGATTCCTCGGATTCGCTTTTCACGGTCAATTCGACATCTCCGGGGAGGTCAGTGTACTTGTCCACGATGCGTTTCAGCACATCTCTGACGACGTCTTCCACGAATTTGGGATTTTTGTGTGCATTTATGACCACGGCGGCTTCGTCATCCCTCTTCAAAAGCTCGAACGTGGGGGATGAGAAAGAATTCTCGACAAGGTCTATGAGATCGTCGGCTTCTATGTTGATACATTCGTCCATCGACATGACGACCGTGCATATGTTCCTCTGGTTATGTGACATCACAGGCCATTCGCCGGAACAGCCGAGGGTCTCTGCAACGGTCTCCTGGGCACATGGGCATGCGGTCATACCTATGACCTGCACGCCCAGTGTCTTCCTGACAGTACCGTCTCGTCTGCATGAGGCCCCTCCCAGAAGCTTATAGATCTCCAACGTCTCTCTGCCGTGGGGGGTCATATTGTTTCTGAAGTAGTCAGCATCGATGTTCACGTTGGCCGTCGTCGCATATTCATGCTTCCTAAGGAGCAGTTTGCAGATGTCGGACGCAAAATTCTCGATACCGGATACGGGTTTCCTCACACTTTCATCGACTATCTCCCTCAGGACCTCGAGGTTCCTTGAGAGATGGGATCCTTTCTGTTCCGCAGGGAGGTCGACAAAAACATCGATGTCGCAGGACAGTGTTTCCTTAAGATCCGTTCTCACGTTGTTTCTCTTGACACGTACGGGCTTCCTTACTCCGGTTACACCGACCTTGGTAAGTTTGAATCCAGAATCGTTTCTACGGTTTTGAACATCGCAAACAGGGATCATAACGGGGTTTGGAAAGAACGGCACGATTTATAGACGTCTTTTAGTAACCATTTTTCTGGTAATCGAAGAGCATATATCCAAGTGACAGAAAGCCCGATATCAAGAATACCATATAATATGATATTTACGATAGAGAGGGTAATGTTCTGCGGTGTCGATGAAGCGGGGAGAGGGTCCGTCATGGGACCGTTGGTCGTCGGTGCGGTATATGCCGAGGACGATGCTCCTTTGAAACAGCTGGGAGTGAAGGATTCCAAGAAACTAAGACCCAGAATCAGAGAGAGGCTTTTCGATGAGATCATCGAGTGTTCGGTGGACCATTGCGTTGTGATAATTTCCGCAGAGGACATAGACAGAGGGAGACAGAAGCAGTCCCTGAACGATATCGAAATGGATATGTTCCATGAAGCTGCATCCAAGATACCGACGGTTCGTGTTTATGCTGATTGTCCCGATGTAAACGAATACGGTTTCTCCAATGCTCTATCGGTAAAGCTGAAGAATACGGTGGTGATTGCGCGTCACAAGGCGGACGATACATATCCGATTGTGTCCGCAGCCTCGATAATCGCAAAGGTCACGAGGGACAGGATTATCGAGGATATAACCAAAGAATTCGGTGAAGATGTCGGAAGCGGTTATCCGAGCGACCCGTACACCATGGAATTCATAGAAAAATGGATAAAACAAAACGGGTGTTCCCCGAAGCATACCCGTAATTCGTGGGAGCCGGTGAAGCGTATGCTTTCCGTATATGCGAACACGAAGATCACGGATTGGTGAACGGACATGAGCATACAGTTCAAGATACAGGAAATGATAGACAAGTTCCATAGGAAAATGGAGAAGGATGAAAACATCAGAAAGCAGGTCGAAAACATCCACAAGACCCTGAATATCGATCTCGACTCGGAGAAATATTCGTTCGTCCTCGATCATGCAAAGATACAGGGCTTCAAAGAGGGGCTTCTAGATGAAGCCGATATCACGCTCATCTCCACACCGGAGAACCTGGTCGCTCTGATCGATGGCGAACTGAGACCCATGAAGGCCTATGTGACGAAGAAGATAACCATAAAGGGAAAGTTCGAGGACCTGCTGTATCTCAAAAAGTTGTTTTGATTGCATTCGGGATTTGTTTTTTCATAATATGCAAAGTATAAATACAACGTGCTGGTTAGCGCTCTCTATAGCGAGGTAGGGTAGCCAGGATATCCCGTCGGGCTCATAACCCGGAGACCGATCGTTCAAATCGATCCCTCGCTACCATCCTTTCACGGGTGCCCATTTTACTCTTTTTGCTTTGCACCTTGGCGCTTGGCATCTCGATCTTGCGTATCGTTTCGGTGATGGGGTAAAAGGTTTGGGGATCAGATCGCGCAGTGGGCGGTCACACATCGCCTGTTCTGATCCTTATGGATTTTTCCACGGGGACAACGAACATCCTTCCATCGCCAATGTGGTCGGTGGAAGCATACTTCTGTATCGTACTGATCACAGCGTTCTCCTGGTCGTCATTCACAACGATCTCGAGTTTGATCTTCTCTATCTCATCGACTACGAATTCACCCACTCTTGTCGTGAATTTAAGTCCGGATTGTGTTCCACGGCCTCTGACATCCGTTATCGTCATTCCATTGATGTTCAATGCCTTGAGGGCATCCTTGACGCATTGAAGTTTCTCTGGACGGATTATTGCAATTATCATCTTCATTGTTTCACCTCAGATCCTGTAAGATGGCTCTCCGTGCTCAATGATGTCAGCGCCTATTATCTCCTCGGTCTCATCCATGGTAACCTTCATGAGCTTTGAAATTACCCAGATTATCAGATATGACACGACGAAACAAAATACGAGCGTAGAGATCACAGCGACGATTTGTCCTAGGAACAGGTCGGTATTTCCGTATATCAGTCCCTCATATCCTGCAGGAACCATCGCTGGCAGTGCGAATATTCCGGTTGCGATGGACCCCCATATTCCACCGATGCCGTGTACACCGAACACGTCCAATGCGTCATCCAATCCCGATTTCTTTCTCATGAAGATCACACCGACATAACAGAGCAGTCCGCCACCGATGCCGATGACTATCGCTTCGGTCGGGCCGACATATCCGGCCGCAGGAGTTATTGCGACCAGCCCCGCAACCGCACCGGCGATCATCCCCAGGACGTTGACGCGCCCCACGTGCATATACTGTATAATCGCCCAGGTTATCATCGCGAAGGCTGCCGATATCTGCGTGACCACTATTGCGTTGATCGCGATACCGTTGGCTGCAAGACCGGATCCGCCGTTGAACCCAAACCAGCCCATCCAAAGCAAGGCGCAACCGAGAAAGGCCATCGGCACGTTGTTAGGCCGGTCCTTCATTATACGTTCGCTGCGTTTACCTGCGAACAGCACAAGTGCGAGACCGGTCGTTGCCGCACATATGTGGACGACCGTACCGCCTGCGAAATCGAGTACGGTCAGATACTGTGCGAACAGACCACCGCCCCAGACCCAATGGGCCATGGGTGCGTAAACGAGTACGGACCAGACCGCTATGAACATCGCAATGGCGTTAAATCTCACCCTTTCGATACATGCACCGAGGACGATACCCGCAGTTATGAGTGCAAACATCATCTGGAAGAGCATGAACTCCATGTTGGGGATAGTGGCGCCGTCAGCAATGGTATCGTAACTGAGGTTCCGCATCAGCACGTATTCAAGATTCCCAATGATCCCGTGAATGTCAGTTCCGAATGCCAGGGTATATCCGATCAACACCCAGGATACGGTCATGATGCCGATCACTATGGTGGTTTGCGCCATTATGGATGTCATACTCTGTTTTCTCAGCATCCCTCCGTAGAACAGGGCGACCCCCGGGGTCATTATGAACACCAATGCCGTGCAGATAAGTATCCATGAAATATTGCCTGCGTCTTCGATGTTCACCATTCGGTCGGCGGCAACATTCGGTACGAGGAGAGTTAAAAAGGCAATCGACAATGCCAGACAAACCCCGACTTTTATGATAGTTCTCATTCATTCATCTCCGTAATATGTCTTAGCTAAACAAAATTATGTTAGACAAATGTACAATTATATTTCAATATTATTGTTCAAATGAATAAGTGTTGTATCGAACATCTGTACAAGACTACTGTATATGCGATAAAATATGCACATCTGCATGATTTCTATATCAGGTACTCGCAGAAGAGAGAAAAAAAGATCTGTGGAAAACAGTTCAATCGGAACACTTCGAAAGAGTTTTATTAAGGACGTTCACATCCTCCACGAATATGCCGTCTGGGCATTCCAGATCATCAAGGCAGCCGACCCAATAGACGACGACGCCGGGTCCGAAGATTTTCGTGTACGGGATCAGCTGTTTTCTGGAGTTGAATCTGAATTCCGTATTATCTCCGAAAGAGGCCTTGCTTTCGACCCAGTATATCTTGTGGCCATCATAGATCATCGGTTCGTCCAACAATGCGTCAGGCGTCTTCTCATATGCCCCCCTGATCTCGTCTTCGGTACGGTACTTTATGTTCTGTTTGTCAAGCCAGTCGTGCAGGAGCGATTCGCCCCAAAGACCTCTCTGTTTCTGTTCCTCGTTGGCCTCCGGCGAGTAGATAAGATCGTTCTTCACGACGTCTCTGATCTCGTCGGCCGTCCTCTTGCTCAACTGGTCCGGGTCGTTTATGTAGGACCAGAATTCTTTCTTTGAAGCCCCGTCCTCCATGAAGATGAACATCGCCATCAGGATCGGAGGGAATCTCCATTCCTCAGAAAGCTGCATCATGGTCTTTCCTCTTTTCCATTCTTTCAAGATGCGTGGCGTGTTCTGTTTCACGACATAGAATCTCTTCTTGACGTCTCTGCTGATCTTCTGCGTGTACATCGTTCTCAGAAGACGCGAATCATAACCTTCGAGTTCGAGTTTCTCAAGGTCACTCGGGCAGTTGAGACAGTTGTAGACCGACTTGTACTTTTGGTATTCCATTAGATGACCTGTTTCAATTTATTCTGAAGGTCGTTGGCCGCCTGGATGACGACATCCATTACCATGGATGTAGGAGGGCAGTACGCGTTCTCTGCGCGTGTCACGAAATCCTCAACGGTCGAACCGTTCACTATCTCAGAGGTTAGCCAGTCGATTCGGCCCGTTGCGTCTTCCCCGGCGATTATCTGTGCACCTATCATTCTGTGGGAGCACGGGTCTGCGAGTATCTTTACGATAAGCTGCTTTCCGTCGGGGTAGTACTTCGCACGGGTGAAGCCGATGGCCTTTCCTTCCACAGTTCTGATACCATACCATGATGCCAGTCCCTGGGAGAGACCGGTACCGGCGATCTGGATATC
>JBAYAO010000065.1:0-8644 GCA_041669745.1 Candidatus Methanomethylophilaceae archaeon
AGGGGCATAAAACTGGAGAGAAGCAACGTATCCGTCGGTGAAGACGGCATCGAACACTATCCTTTATTCACAGCATCGTTCGTCAGATTTCTCTGATGATACGATCGATATCGTGCGGAACGGCACTGTATAGGATACGGATGAACGGGGGCACAGTATTTTACTTTCAAATCCATTCCGCCAGGGATGATCGCCTCTGGCTTTCCCGACGGGGACCGTTTCGACAGGATGAGACGCGTGGATTGGATAGACATGGATTCCATCCGAGAAGCAAGATGTCTCGTCGTCGGTGCCGGGGCTCTGGGCAACGAGGTCGTGAAGGACATGGTCCTCGCGGGTTTCAGAGACATCACCGTGGTGGATATGGACGACATAGTCGTATCCAATCTGAGCAGATGCCTGTTCTTCAGGGAATCCGACGTCAGGAGGGTCATGAAGGCGGATGTCGTAGCGGAACGCGCTTCGGAATTGGATCCGGAAGCGAGCATCACACCGTTGGTGATGAAAGTACAGGACCTGGACGACTGGAACTTCGATGTAATCGCAGGATGTTTGGATAACATCTCGGCTAGGATGCATGTCAATTCCCATGCGTATTACCACGATATTCCGTATGTGGACGGTGCGACGGACGGTTTTTACGGCAAGATACAGGTCGTGCTTCCGGGTGGACCGTGTCTGCAGTGTGCGATGAACCGTTCGCACGTCAGGGAGACGGAGAAGAGGTTCACATGCACCGGCAGCGGATCCGCTTACGTCCCGAAGACCGCTTCCGATATCACTACGACTTCCGTCATAGCTGGTATGCAGGTCAGGGAGGTCATGAAGATAGTATCGGGAAGGACGGACATGTGCACAGAGCACGTGTCGTACTACGACGGGAACAAAGGGGAGATGTGCACGTTGAAGGTATCCGTCGACAGGGAGTGCCATAACCACAGCTATAAACGAAATGGATGAGAACATGAGTGTGGAGATATCGGTGAAGAACACAGCGAACGGCGATTCGGTCAGGATGAGGGTCGATTCCAACGAGAGAGTGAGCGAGATAATAGACAGTGCCGCGGAATACTGGAAGAAGGATGCCGGAACATACGTTCTGAAGAAAGGGAAGACACTTCTGTGCGGCTCGGATACGGCTGCGGAGATCAATCTCATGAACGATGACATCCTGGAACTGCTGCCGGATCCGGAAGGCGGTCTAAGATGAGTTACCCGAGGGAGGTCGTCCTGAAGAGGCTGACATCCGAACTGAGGGAATGCTCGAAGTATCTGGATAAGGACACGGTCATCGATCCGGAGTTGGCCGAGTTCCCCATCGTGATAGAGATGCAGATGAGGAACATACTGGGTTATGAGACGAAGGACAGGATAATCAGTGATCACAGGTTCGCAATAACGATAACGCAGGACTACGGCGAAAGGAAACCCGATGTCCGATGGAGGACGCACATATTCCATCCGAACATCATGGATCCGGATGACGGTGGGTACGTCTGCATCAAACTCCTGAACGAATGGTCCTACGGAACCAGACTGTCATCGTTCATAAAGAGCATCGAACTGTTGGTCTCGGAACCGAACTACCGCAGTCCGTTCATGACGAGGTCCTGCATGGAAGCAGCGGAGTTCTTCAGAGATAACACCACCAGGTTCAGCGCGTCTATAACATACGGTGAGAAATGACTCCGACGATCATCTCCGGCGAGAAAATGAACAAGCCCTTCAGAAAGAGGGCCGTACCATCGGCGAGACTTTTCGTTACCGAGGACGAGATCGACCGTATGATAGGTCATGCCGAACACGGGATGGGAGAGAACAAGGAGGTACTGGGTCTCCTGGTAGGAAGGTTCTTCAGGGACGACGGCGGGGAATATGCCGTGGTCGACAAGGCCATAACATCGCCGTTGGTTGCGAACGACGTGAATGTGAGATTCGATGAACGTGGACTGGTGAGTCTGTTCGATCTGCTGGATCCGGAGACGGAGAGGGAGAAGGTCGTCGTAGGGTGGTACCACTCCCATCTGGACTGCGGTTGTTTCATGTCGGATACCGATATAAGGACGCAGAACGGGCTGTTCGGCGGCGAATGCGGTTTCGCACTGGTCGTGGATCCGGTGAGAGGGGAGCTCAAGGTGTTCGACAGTACTCCGGACGATCCGAAACCGGTCGATATGATAGTGATGGAGAATTAGACCCAGATAGCGTGTTTCTTACGCATGTCGTTCTCGGTGACGCCGAGTCTCTTCATTATACAAGGGACGAGACTGTCGAAGAATATGCCGACGGTATCCTCGAACACGGTACCCAGCGGGGCGAGCTCACCGGCGGCCTCGTTGTTCTCGACGTTTATGAGGATCACCGCGCTGGAAGCGTGCGCCAATTTGCTGGTGGGTGTCGATGTTATGCATATCACGTACGAACCTATGCGCCTTGCGATGTTCGCCGTCTGAACGGCCGACATCGTCTCCCCGGTGTTGGAGATGAGTATCGTAAGATCGTCATCCTTTATGATGGGGGTGGTCATATCACCGACGAAATGCACGTCCAGTCCGACCTGGACCAGACGTACCGCGAACAGCTGACCGATGAGTCCAGACCGTCCGGAACCGTATATGAATATCGTCTTCTTGCTGAGTATCAGGTCGATCAGTTTGTCCTGGACCTCGCTGTCTATGGAACACACGGATTTACGTACATTCTCCAGGATATAGTCCAAGGACCGGGTCCTCATCTTCATTCCTCGGCTCCGGTCCCGGCGGTGGCCATAGCGTCCTCCGCATTCTTCTTCTTGATCCTGATGGCCTTTGCGACCTTTTTGCTGAGATATCTCTCGTGGATGATCCTCATGTACATGGCGTCATGTTCCAAGAGCGGCGATGACGAGATGATGGTCATCTCGGGTTTCAGTTCGACGAGGCATTCCGCCAGCGTGTCGAACTTGAGGTCACCTTTCTTGATGGGCGTCAGCCTATGCTCGTTGCCGTCCGAATGTTCGACACCGGCGAACAACGCGTGGATGCCATTCTTGCAGTAGGGCTGCACCTGTTCGATGACGTATTTGAAATCGTCAGGCTCCAGAAGGGAGCCAGAGGTACGTGCGTGGTAATGCGGGAAGTTGAGCACCGGAACAAGACCCTTGATCTCCTTGCAGATGTCAAGCACCTGATCCAAGGAGCCGAAGACATCCTGCTGACCCGTGATCTCCACTCCGAGTTTCGGTTTCAGTCCCGCTTCCTTCCACCAGCTCATCAGATCCGACACGTTCTCGTATATGTTCGCATCGACGGTCTCCTCGTCATGCAGTCCGTTGTACAATCCGAGGTTGGTTACGACCACGTCACCTCCCAATGCGTTCACTATGACGCCGGCATGCCTTATGCTGTCCACGCAGGTCACCGTGAGCTCATCGTTTGAGCCGAGGTCCATGTAGTTCGGCGTATGCAAAGAGACGGCCACATCCAGTCTCTTGGCCATCTTACCTATCGGATAAAGATCGCCGAAGGAATTCGTGATGCCGTATATCATCTGTATGAGGACATCGTCCTCCTCTATGGGCATGTCCGGATCCGTAATGGATTCGTCATCCCTTATGATCTCCACGACAAGACGGTCCTTGAGGTCCCTTATCGTAAGTCCCACGTCTTCCTCGTTAGGGTATATGTCCTGCGTTCCCGCCCTGACCATCTGGATCTCCAGAGCCGTCAGGCTGAGGTTGTGGATATCTTCGACACCATCTTTCAGTGTGCGCCCTTTGCAGGAAAGCGGAATACCGGCAGGTCCGAATCTGATCATTTAATCACCGTGAAGTATCAGTGCTAACTCGCTCTTATTATTTAACGAATCTCAATTTCGTCGTATGGGGGATGCGACCGTTCGTTGCCGTTCCTCTTATATAGGGAGGGACAGGCAGGAATAGCTTTATTAACAACCTCTCCATTGGAGCAATACCCGATGTCGGGAGAGTCAGTATTATGAAGAAAAACTTCAAGACAGATCCATACCTCATCGCTTTGATCTCAGATCTAAAGGCGAAAGAGAGGGAAACCGGAGCTGCGATCTGGCGAGACATTGCTAAGAGGCTTGAGAAACCCAAGAGGAACTGGGCCGAGGCGAATCTTAGCAAACTCGAGAGATATGCAAAGGACGGGGACTTGGTAATAGTTCCCGGAAAGGTCCTTGCAGCCGGCAGCATAAGCAAGAAAGTGACCGTCGCCGCGTTCAGCTTCTCGGAGGCAGCGCAGGCAGCTATTGTAGCATCAGGCGGAAAGACCATGACGATCGCGGATCTCATGGCTCAGAACCCGAAGGGTTCCAACGTTAGGATCATGGGGTGATTTCGATGGTTACTATAATAGACGGGAAGGATGCGGTGCTCGGAAGGCTCGCGAGTCTCATAGCGAAGAGGATCATGGAAGGCGAGGAGATCGTCGTCGTGAACTCCGAAAGTATCATAGTTACGGGCGAGAAATCAGCTGTTTTCGAGGATTATTACAACAGATACATCCGCGGCGAGTGTAAGAAGAGAAAAGGTCCGTTCTATCCCCGCAGGGCCGATCTCCTGTTCAAGAGATCCGTCAGGGGAATGATCCCCTGGTACAACACCTCGGGCAGAGAGGCATACAGAAGACTTCACGTCTTCGTCGGAACACCTCAGCAGTTCACTGAGTCCGAGAAGGAGAAAGCAGAGTATGCCATGAAGAAGATCGGCGGCAAGTATACTACCCTGGGAGCCGTTTCTAAATTCCTGGGCTCGAATGTTAGGTGATTCCCGTGGATTTCGTTAATACAAGTGGAAAAAGAAAGACCGCAATCGCAAGGGCAGTCGTCAAGGAAGGGACCGGTAAGATTACGATCAACAAGATCCCCCTCAGCCTCTACTCCCCAGAGCTTGCAAGACTCAAGATCGAAGAACCGATCGGACTGGCCTCCGACAAGGCGGCCAAGATCGACATCGCAGTCATCGTCAAGGGCGGCGGAGTGATGGGTCAGGCAGATGCCGTCAGGACGGCGATCGCGAGAGGGATGTGCGACTATTTCAAAGATGAGGAGCTGGAGGCGATGTTCAGAGCATACGACAGAACGCTCATCATCAACGACGATCGCAGGAAGCTTCCGAAGAACCCGCTCGGTCATGGTGCCCGTGCGAAGAAGCAGAAGTCATACCGTTAAGGTGATTCGATGATCATACCAGTAAGATGTTTCACATGCGGAAAGGTCGTGGGTTCAGCCTACTCCAAGTACGTCACGCGTGTAGGAATGGGCGAAGATCCGCAGAAGGTGCTCGACGATCTTGGTCTCGAGAGATACTGCTGCCGTAGGATGATCATCTCCCACGCGAACCTTATAGAAGACATTTCTCCCCTAGGTTAAACCCCTTCCAAACCCCTTCCAAACCTGTTAACACGGGCCCGTGGGGTAGCTTGGTATCCTTCTTGCTTGGGGTGCAAGTAACTCCGGTTCAAATCCGGGCGGGCCCACCTAGAATCTGTAAATCAGTGTTACTCATGCCAATTGGATTGTTCTGAAATCATGGCAGATTGCTTTATCGAAATTCATTGGCGGATACGTACCTTTTGATTACGACTGTTCTTCTTTTCCGGATGTTCATATTCTACAATGCCCTCTCCGATCATTGTGTTGATTACATTGGAAACAGTCTTGGAAGTCCTGTTGTACCCCAAAGAACGTGAAAGTTCACCAACAGACAGGGGTTTCTTCTCCAATTCGGCAATAATGTCGCTCCTGAGTTCCACCTTCGCCTTTCTCTTTCTGATTTTGATAGTCTTTTCTTTCTCGGGTTCATTGAGGAATTTCTTATGTACGGGAATTATGACCCTGAAATATGTTCGTTCTTGATCCGTTTTGAATATCGGTGCGTCGGAACCATTGTTTTTAAGGGCCCTGATCATTAATGGAATTCCAGTATTCCTGCCTTCGATAAGCTTCAGTTCCTTCAGAAAATCGCCGATGCGTCTGTTCCTATTAACAGAAGCCACCATCTGCAGATTAGCCAGATCTTCATCGGATATTGATCTGTCGGGCCCAGGTATACTGAGAATCTCCATCCTATCTGGAGTTATAGTGACGGTTATTGGTTCAGGCATCTGGTAATCCTTATGGTAAACAGCATTCGAAAGGGCTTCCTCTATCGCGGGAAAAGGATAATTGAACGTCCTTTCCGCTTCGGGGCGATCGGGTAATTTATTGACCATCTCTTTTACAACATAACTTTCGATGTACCTGATTGCGTTCTGCAATTGTGCATCCAAAGGACCGTAGAATATCTTCTCAACCATACCTTCTCCCGTTGGGTCCGGTTTATCCACAACCTCGATCCTTGCATATCTGAAGAAATTGTCAGGCCTCTCGTTGAAGAACATCAAACCTACATTTACTGGCCTAAGGTATTCCGGGGGGCCTTTTGCGATATGCATATTTACACATAATTCAGGAAGCGGCGTTGTCAGTGATGGCATATAGAGGGCGCTGTCTATGCGACCAAGATAATCGGATATAAGATTCGATCTGAAATCGGAGATCTTCGCGATCGGATTAATCCTATCGTCGAAAGGTTCTCTGCTGGAGATATCGAAAAGGTGTTTTTCCTCATCCGAATTTGCTATGACCGAATTCGACAATTTTCGTATATAATATGCTTTTCCAGATCTTTTGGTCTTATCGTTCGTTAAATGCATGGGCGATTTGTATGGGCGCAGATCGCCGCCCGGCACCCATATCACCAGCAGATCTTTTTCATCGAATGTTACGTGTTCAGCGAGTGGAGAGTATTCCGGTTCTATGAGTTTGGATATGCCCAGGATCTTCTTGTTGATGCCATCTATAGAGTCCTTATCGAGTCCGGTAACTGGCAATATAGGCATGCCATTCTCTTCCTTCACACCGATGATGATGTATCATCCTCCCAGATTATCGATATCGTTGGCGAAGGCACAGATCGTATGAGCTACATCTTCTGGATTCCAGCCTTCTTTATATTCTATGCGCGAATTCTCAATCGTACGATTCGATAATAAACTGGAGATGTTTATTGGCAGGATCATGAGCACACTGTCGTCTTAACTGTCGTCTTAACTGTCGTCTTAACTGTCGTCTTAACTGTCGTCTTAGGATATTATACAATCTGCCATCGAACAATGATCATCATGCAAGCAGGTTGGTGATAGATATCGAATAATCTTCAATTCGATAACACAATCCGTTATTTGACCAATTATTCAATGATTGTTATTACGATCACTGACAAATATTTCTAAACTTATAGTGAAACGAGAAAATTGTTTACAGTGTGTGCCCACTGATTACTATCAGCGAAAAGGGCATTTATACACTTTTGCGTGATACAAAATGTGGTGAAACGTGACTGAGAACTTGACTTCGGTTCCACAGACAGCGAAACCAAGTGGGCTCGAATCCGGGCGGGCCCACCAGACTTTCTGTTCTTATGTTCGAAGAGCGGTTCGATCGTCGGACATTCGGCTTCACTGAATGTGTCGAAGTCCCGGATGTTCAATTTGTTTCTCAGCGTGTTGGATCCGGAGTGACAACATCTGGAATCGTCGTAAAATGTGTAGCAGTGATCGTCAGGTATTGGTTTCTCCGAATACCTTCTGATCATCACGGCTGCTGCCTCATCATACGGTATCTCATGACGGATGCATCTTCTTCTAAGTTCTTTTTCCTCTTCGGTGACCGTCATCCCTTCCATTGTCAACGATGCACAGGGACCCTCTTTTCTCTTCTCCGTGTCGTCTATGAAATTACTTCTTGAATAAATATCGAATATATTGGCCAGTTCCTGACGATGATCTGAAAAATCTCGAAAATCAATTTAGTTGTTTTAGATTGTATTAAACGAACATAACAATTAAGTCATCTTTAAATATCAGATTCCTACCGCCCGTTCATTAATACATCAAATGATAACAATGGTATTGAGTATTCGATCTGTCGGATTCAGTGTTCCTGTAATCCCTTATGGTCGTGTGCTGTGTGATTTTGAACAGGATCGGCGAATATGCATATCCGTTGCATTTACGTTATCGTCCGTCGGGAACCATCGATGTGTACGTTGATTTTCAAAGCAAATCCTGTTCACAATTCTTTTCTGTAGACAGCCGAAAAGACCAGATTTGCCGCTATCGATATGAACATCAGTAACAACAGCACCATTGTGACATAATATTCTACTCGGATCGCAGTGAGGATCAGGGATGCGGATACTATCGCTATGAGGGTGATATCACCGGCCTTTGCCTTTGCCTTATACCGTATCAATTGCTCGCGTTCGTCGTTTTCAGCGATCTCCATTGCGGTCGCGGTCACAGGATTCCGCAGACCGTATATCATGGCAAAGCTCCCGCCCAGAAATCCGCAGCCTATGCCCAGGAATATGTACGGAAGAGTGAGCATCATCCCTTCTCTTTCAGGGTACAGCAGCATTGTTATAATCCCTGTTATGATGGTCACGCAACCGATTAGAAACAGAATATAGTACATCATAATCTTCTTCATCTCAATCTTCCTCGAACAAGAATATCTCCTCTATGGGTTTTCCAAAATATCTGGCTATTCTGAATGCCAATATTATGGACGGGTTATATCGGCCATTCTCCAATGAACC
>JBAYAO010000066.1:0-8199 GCA_041669745.1 Candidatus Methanomethylophilaceae archaeon
ATATCGACACCTGCCACGTCTTTTATGAGCTGTATCAGGAAATCTTTGCCTTTTCCGACGTGTCTACTCACAGACCTCTTTGCAACCATGGCCGAACGTTGTCCTTTCATGACGAACGATTTCTAATCCACTGGAATCTTGTTTGTTGATTCCTGTTGATTTTTCTGTAATTCTCCGAATGGCTCGTCTGCATCGAATCATGCGAAATAAGGCCAGGACACGTACGATCTATTATTGACCATATGTCCAAAATCATAGAAATATTGACCACCGAACCAACCTCATACTTAAACTCATGAACGCCATACCGTCCTGTGACTTCATGATCTGGAGTAAGGAATGGTCACAATGAGAAAATGTATGGATTCAGATAATCTTCACAGAAGATTCAGTAAGATAATCGGTCAGATAAACGCAATAGACAGGATGATCGATGAAGATGCTCCATGCGAGGATATACTGATGCAGATCAATGCTGCGAAATCGGCTTTGCATAAGGCTGGACAGATCGTACTTGAGGGACATCTCCAACACTGTGTCCGTGAAGGTATCGAAAACGGAAATGCGGATGAGACCATCGAGAAATTCGCAAAGGCCGTGGAACGTTTTTCCAATATGTCCTAAAACAGAGGGCCATACACCTCTCTTTGATTCGTTCCGAAGAGTAAATACATATGCCCCCATAGGTATTAATACCATACCCCCCTTGGTATATTCACACCATTAAGATACACCATGGGGATATTTTGTATGATTGACAGGATCAGCGATTTTCTATCGGGAATAAAAATGACCGCTGTGGCGGGAATGTTCCTTATTGCCAGCCTTGTTGTCTTATTGACTGGAATCGATGTACCTCTGGACCCTGCCTGGGCAACTGTTGTAATCTCAGGATCTCCGCTTCTTTATCTTGCCGTTACGGAACTGATCTTCCAAAAACGGATATCCTCCGCACTTCTGGTATCGATTGCCACCATAGCCTGTATCTTGATCGATGAACTGTTCGCAGCAGGGGAGATAGTCTTCATAATGGCGATAGGAGAGATCCTGGAGGACATGACCGTGGCCCGTGCAAGAAAGGGACTGAGCAATCTGATATCACTGACCCCGCAGAAAGGCAGAAGGATCAGAGAGACAGAGAACGGAATTGCAGAGGAGATCGTATCCTCTGAGGAGATCCACAGGAATGACATACTGCGTGTTCTGCCAGGTGAAACCATTCCTGTCGATGGAGTGATCGTCGATGGCAGCACATCCCTGGATCAATCCATTATGACCGGTGAGTCCGTACCTGTCGATAAGACGATTGGCGACTGCGTGTTCTGCGGCACAACGAATTGCTTCGGATCCGTGGATATAATGGCAACACAGATCGGAGAAGATTCGTCACTCCAGAAAATGATACGGATGGTGAAGGAATCCGAGGACAAAAAAGCCCCAACGCAGCGAACGGTCGACAAATGGGCCACTTGGCTGGTGCCTCTTGCACTGCTGATCGCAGTATTCACATATCTCATTACGAAGGATTTCGTTCGTGCTGTCACAGTATTGGTGGTATTCTGTCCGTGCGCTCTCGTCCTGGCAACGCCGACATCCATCATGGCGGCCATCGGACAGGCGACCAAACATGGCATCCTCATCAAATCCGGTGAGGCCTTGGAGAAAATGGGGAAAGTCGACTGCATAGCCTTTGATAAGACTGGAACATTGACCTTCGGGGATTTGGAGGTCTGTGATATAATTACCTTCTCAAGAATTAGCGAAAGGGATCTCATATCGATGGCTTCATCCGCGGAAAGCCACTCAGAGCATCCTCTCGGAAAAACGATTCTCCGTTATGCAAGAGAGAATTCGATCGAGACGGAAGATGTCTCAGATTTTCAGATGATCCCCGGAAAGGGCATATCTGCCACACTTAACGGCGAACGTATTCTGTGCGGTAACGCCGTCTACATGCATGAAAAAGAAATTGTTATGGATTCCGAGATAGAATCTGCCCTGATTCGGATACAGGAGCAGGGAAAGGTCTCGATACTGGTTTCAAGAAACACAGAATGCTGTGGAATTGTTGCTCTTTGCGATACGACAAGACCTACGGCAGAAAAAACGATCGAAGAACTCACAAGGGCCGGTATCGAAACCGTGCTTTTGACGGGGGATAACGAACGCACTGCAGGATATTTGGCAAAACAGATCGGGATCGAGAATGTCAGAGCAGGACTGCTTCCTGATCAAAAGGTTTCGAACGTCATGGAGCTACAGAAAAACGGCAAGACAGTCTGTATGATCGGCGATGGAATCAATGACGCGCCGGCATTGAAGATGGCAGATGTCGGAATAGCAATGGGAAGTATTGGAAGCGACATAACGATTGAGGCCGCGGACATAGCCTTCCTGAACGACAGAATAGAGAACGTTCCCTATTTGAAAAGGCTCTCCAACGCCACTCTGACCACCATCAAAGGCTGCATATTCATATCGGTGATCATAAACATCGTTGCAATCATCCTGTCCGTGCTCGGATATCTCAATCCGATAACCGGCGCATTGGTACACAACATCGGTTCGGTATCCGTGGTGACTTGCGCAGCCATGCTCTACGACAGAAAATTCGATCGTCCTAATCGTCTCGTGGACGAACCCGACGCGGAACCGCTTCTCTATACAGCGTAACGGACGCCGTCAATGAAAAGCACAGGCTCGGGCCGAAGTACGAGTTCATATTGAAATCCGCATTCTGGCCCGCAGCCTGTTCATTTGCTTATATTCTTCAGGGCCTCCTTCACGGTGGCACCATGCAGTACGATCTCCGATATCGCACGGGTCATGCCTTCCACATCCCTGTGTTGGAAGACGTTACGACCTATCGAGACACCGTGCCCTCCGGCTTCAAGTGAATCGTGCACCATGTTCAGAATGTCCGTATCCGAATTCATCTTGGGACCCCCTGCTATTATGACGGGTGCCAGTGCTCCCCTGACGACCTCTCTGAAACTTTCTATGTCCCCTGTGTAGCTGCATTTCACTATATCGGCACCCAATTCCGTGGCCACCCTGGCTGCGTGTCCTATAGCCTTTGGATCATATGAGTTGGTTATCTTCGGCCCTCTGGGATACGCCATCACTATCAACGGCATCCCCCATTCCTCGCATTCGCCTGACACCCGTCCGATATCGGAAAGCATTTCTGCCTCGGTTTCCGCACCAACGTTGATGTGCACGGAAACGGCATCGGCGCCGATCTTCAGAGCTTCCTGAACAGTAGCTACCAGTGCTTTGCTGTTAGACGTCGTACCTATGTCTGTGGAAGCCGAAAGATGCAGGATCAATCCTATATCCCTGCCTCCTCCGCGATAGCTGTAGCGGATGAGTCCCTTGTGCATAATAACACCGGTCGCTCCGCCGTTGGCAACATCATCGACCGTCTTCTTCATGTCGTACAGTCCCGCCGTGGGTCCGATCGATATACCATGGTCCATCGGTACTATGACACAATTTCCGGTCTTCCTGTCCATTATCCTTTCCATCCTCATGCTCTTTCCTAACATTCCCTTCAACTCCTCTAGGACCTCTTCTCCACTATTTCCTGTATTATTACCCTATATAGCGAATAATAGGCTTTCTATCTTTCAGCTGCACCTTCTTACCGCTTCCTTCATCTTCTTGACATAATCGAACAGATACGGACCTGAATCATCTCCGTGCTCGGAGATTATCCTCACTATCGCACTGCCTACGATCACACCGTCGGCCATCCTCCCCATGTTCTCGGCCTGTTCCGGGGTGCTTATGCCGAATCCCACGGCCGTAGGGGTATCCGTTACGGATCTTATCGCTTCCGTCATCGAATATGTGTCCGTATCTATCTCGTCCCTGACGCCTGTCACTCCCATCGACGAGACTATGTATACGAAGCCATTTGCATCTTTCGCGATCCTTGCGATACGGTTTTTTGAAGTGGGCGCCACCATCGATATGACATCGACCCCGTATCTCTCTGACACAACGGACACCTCACGTTTCTCTTCAAACGGTAGGTCTGGAATTATTATCCCGTCGACACCCGCCTCCCGGCATTCCCTGAAGAAACTCTCATATCCGTAATGGAAGACCGGATTCAGATATGTCATGAACACTATAGGAACATCGGTTTTCTTTTTTATCGAAGCTACCGTTCCTAAAAGCCCTTTCACATTCGCACCTGCACAAAGCGCCCTATGACTGGCTTCCTGGATTACGGGGCCTTCCGCCACTGGATCTGAAAAAGGTATCCCGATCTCTATCAGGTCTGCTCCCGCTCTGACCATATCGAGAACGAATTCTTCGGTCTTATCCATACTTGGATCGCCCCCTGTCACGAAAGCGATGAACGCTTTCCCGTGATCGAATGCTCTGCGTATATCACTCATCGATGTTCACACCCCTGTAACGGGCTATCGATGCGACATCCTTGTCCCCGCGTCCGGATAGATTTATAACGATTATCTGATCCTTGCTCAGTGTCGGTGCTATCTTCATCGCATGTGCCACAGCATGAGCGCTCTCTATCGCACATATGATCCCTTCGGTACATGCTATGTACTCGAACGCCTGAACCGATTCATCATCCGTGACGGGAACATATTCGACCCTCCCTATATCATGAAGATGCGCATGTTCGGGACCTATCCCAGGATAATCCAGACCTGCGGATATCGAATAGACCGGCGCTATCTGTCCGTTTTCATCCTGACAGAAATAAGAACGCATACCGTGGAATATTCCGGGGGACCCTGTTGCAATGGTCGCTGCGGTCTCTTTTGTATCGACACCTTTTCCGGCCGCTTCACATGCAATCATTCTCACCGACGTGTCGCCGATGAAATCATAGAACATGCCCATTGCATTGCTTCCTCCTCCGACACATGCGACGAGAACATCCGGCAGACGTCCCTCCGCCTGCAACATCTGAGACTTTATCTCTTTCCCGATTACTCTTTGGAAATCGCGAACCATCATCGGAAACGGATGCGGACCCATCACAGAACCGAAAACGTAATGCGTATCATGCACACGGCCGGCCCATTCCCTCATGGCTTCATTCACCGCATCCTTCAGTGTCATCGTACCGGTCGTGACAGGATGTACCTTGGCACCCAACAACTGCATCCTGAACACGTTGAGTGCCTGTCTCTTGGTGTCCTCTTTTCCCATGAAGATGTCGCACTCCATCCCCATCAATGCCGCGGCTGTGGCCGTGGCAACACCGTGCTGTCCTGCTCCCGTTTCGGCAATAACTCTGGTTTTTCCCGTCTTCTTGGCCAGAAGTACCTGACCCAGAACGTTGTTTATCTTGTGCGATCCCGTGTGATTGAGGTCCTCCCTTTTGAGGTATATCTTAGCGCCGCCCAGGTCCTCGGTCATGTTCTTGGCATAATACAGCAACGAAGGTCTTCCGGCGTATTCTCTAAGAAGTCTGTCCAATTCGTCTACGAACTCGGGGTCTTTCTTGTAGTATTCGTAACTGTCCTCCAGATTTGTTATCTCATTCATCAGAGTCTCTGGTACATATTGCCCTCCGTGGACACCGTATCTTCCCTTAGACATCTCTTACCCTCCTTATCGTATCTTTTATCAGATCCCCGTCCTTTCTACCGTTTATCTCCACACCGCTGCTTATATCCACGGCGTAAGGCCTGACGAGATCTATCGCTTTTCTGACATTGTACATGTTAAGTCCGCCCGCAAGAAAGAAATCTTTCCTGATTCCTCTCACCGATGACCAATCGAAACTGGTTCCAGTACCGCCTGTTCCGCCGTCGAGCAGCAGCATATCGGCATCTGTATCTGGTATCCCGAACATCCCCTCTTCGTTCATATTCACCGCTTGTATTACCGGCACTGAACTCACAGCCTTCAATTTTGATATGTATTCCGATGATTCTTTTCCGTGAAGCTGTATCGCATCTATCGTTCCGTTTCTTACAATTCCAACTATCTCGTCAATCGGGCTGTCCGCGAATACACCCACTGGAATGATCGTTCTGTCCAGAAGGGACCGCAGTTCTCTGGCCGTGCCGTGCGAGATCTGCCTTCTGCCTTCTGCGAAGACGAATCCTGCATAATCGGGATGTGCCGCATTGACATAATCGATATCGACCTCTCTCCTCAGACCGCATATCTTGACCCTAGTCATCGGGATCACCGCAAAGCATTTCCATCGTACCCCTTCTGTTCTGACTTGACATCAAAGCCCCGCCTACCAGAATGGCATCTGTGCCGATCCCACGCAACTGCCGTATGTCCTCTGGATTGGATATTCCGGATTCGGACACGAAGATCCTGTCCTTCGGAATGAGTTCCCTGAGTCGCACACTGTTACCGATGTCCACATCGAATGTCCTCAGATCACGATTGTTGACACCTATTATCTCTCCGCCTGAATCGACCGCAGTGACTACCTCTTCTTCGGAATGCGCCTCCACTATAGCAGACATGCCCAGTGCGTGCGCTATATCCAGGTATCTTACCACTGTATCTCTGTCGAGCAGACCGCATATCAACAAAACTGCAGATGATCCCAGAACCTTTGCCTCGTAGATCTGGTACTCATCCACGATGAAATCTTTCCTTAGGAGCGGAACCTTCACTTCAGACGCGACCATGCTCAGATGTTTACTGTCTCCTCCGAAATAATACGGCTCTGTCAGAACGGATATCGCGGATGCCCCGAACATCTCGTATTCACGTGCCAACTCAATATACGGATACACATCGGAGATCGTACCCCGCGAAGGAGATGCCTTTTTCAACTCGCATATGACGGACATCCCTGGTTTTCTGAGTGCATCTCTGAAAACGAATCTTGAATCGGTGGACAATGACTCTGCCGCAGAGACCATTTCACTCATCGAAACGATGTCTTTCTCAGCTGCCACCCTGGAGAAGGTACGTCCAACTATGTCATCCATGATCACGGTAAAGCATCCCCTCTGTTTGACAGCTCTATGAAACGTTCGAGTCTTTCCATGGCCAAACCGCTGTCTATCGTTTCTTCTGCCAGGCCTATGGCATCTTCGATCGTTATGCTCTTTTTTGCGACATAGAGCGCAGCCGCGGAATTGAGGACTACGATGTCACGACGCGGTCCCTTCTCCCCCTCAAGTACTTCGCGCAGTATGACGGCGTTTTCCCCAGGGCCGCCTCCGGTTATGTCTTTCTTCTTGCAGCGTTCTAGTCCGAACTTATCCGGATCGATCTCGTAGTCTACGAATCTTCCGTTCCTGATCTCACATACGGATGTTCGGTCGCTTATGGATATCTCGTCCAGACCGTCATGTCCGTGTACGACCATTCCGTCTTTGACCCCGAGATTGTGCATTACCCGAGCCAACGGTCCGACCATCGACCCGTCGTAAACTCCCATCAGCTGCATGTTCGCCCCCATGGGATTTGTGAGCGGCCCCAGGACGTTGAAGATGGTCCTTATGCCCAACTCCCGTCTCACGGGTGCGACATACTTCATCGCCGAATGATATCTTTGGGCGAAGAAGAAACATATCCCTATCTCATCCAACAGGTCCACGCATTTCTCGGGCGACACGGATATGTTAACCCCCAGTGCCTCTAACACATCGGCCGCACCGCATTTACTGGAGGCGGCACGATTGCCGTGTTTTGCTACAGGTACCCCTGCAGCGGATATTACGAATGAGGATGTCGTGGATATATTGAAGGAATCGGACCCGTCCCCGCCCGTGCCCACTATCTCCAACGCATTCGGATTGTGCAACGGTTTCACGCTGTACTTCCGCATACCCGCGGCGAATGCGGTGATCTCGTCGACCGTCTCGCCCTTCATGCTTATGGCCGTGAGCAGTGAACTCATCTGAATCTCCGTGGCCTGACCAGTCATTATCTCATCCATGACTTTTTCCGCATCCGCGTATGTCAGGTCCTCGTGGTTCGCCACTTTGAGGATGGCCTCTTTGATCATGATCTCACCTCCCTGCGGACGAAATTCTCAAGGATCTTCTTGCCGTCCGGCGTAAGTATGGATTCCGGATGGAACTGCAGTCCGAAGACCGGAAACCGCCTGTGTCTTACGGCCATTATATCCCCATCCTCGCTTCTCGCCGTGGGTATCAGCTCTTCAGGCATATCCTTCTCCACCACTGCCAACGAATGGTAGCGTCCTGCGCTGATTTCTCCGGGAAGACC
>JBAYAO010000067.1:0-8115 GCA_041669745.1 Candidatus Methanomethylophilaceae archaeon
CACGCCGTTATACCTGGCCTCACTTCAGATTCGGCTCTAAACGGTACACCGGTGTACGGGTTGTAGGCGATTCCGATATACGGTTCACAATCCTTTAGAAGTGCCACCGACATGGTCATAGGTATCACTCTATAGAAATTCGACGTCCCGTCGATCGGGTCACGATCCACCCGTACCCTTCCCCGGGGAGCACGTTCTCGTCACCCTTCTTCGCGGATGAAAAAGGAATCAGGAATAAGTTCACCCAATCTCGATTTCGGGAATCTTTCGGATTCGAGATCGACAGATGTCACAAGATTGTCTTTCGATCCTTTCGTCTCTATCGATATTATTCTGCTCTCTTTGATGCGGGCACTGTTCTCTCTGACGATGGTTTCAATCCTGTCTATCACGACGGTTCATATGTTGGGGGGCGTATCATAACTTGTTTTGACCGCTCATACAGATTCGTCGCATGGGCGTTTGAGGATCACATGCGGATGCCCATCCACGTCGATTATGTTTGATTCGACGCCATATACTTCCTTGATGTTCTTCTCTGTGATGACTTCCTGCGGTGTGCCTATCGAGAATATGGTCCCTCCACGTAGAAGAATTATCTTATCGGAGAATTTAGAAGCGATATTGATGTCATGACTGATCATGATGACCAGTAGGTTGTGTGAACGTGCCAGGTCCTTCAGGATGTATGTGACCTCCAACTGGTGTTTTATATCCAGGTTGGATGTCGGTTCATCTAGTAGCAATATCTCTGGGTCTTGGACAAGACCTCTTGCAAGCATGACCTTTTGATGTTGTCCAGCAGACAATTCGTTGAAGGATCTCATTGCGAGGTCGTCTATGTGGAGCATCTTCAGAACATTGTAGACTATGTTCAGATCTTCATCGGTAGATCTCCATCCACTGTGTGGGCTTCTGCCCATGAGGACCGTATCGATGACCGTCAGAGGGAATGAATCTGTGGAGGCATACGGTACGTATCCGATCTTTTTTGCCATATCCTTGAGTTTTATATCATCTATGTTGATCTCGTCGACCATCACACTGCCTCTGGTGGGTTTCAAGACCTTGTTTATGCAGTGTATCAGTGTTGATTTTCCTACACCGTTCGGACCAAGTATGGTAACGAATTGCGGTCCCTCAAGGTCAAGAGTGATATCATTTAATACAGGAGCGTTCGAATAGCTGAAATCAATATCATCGATTTTTATGTGCATTTTACTTCATTCCCAGATTTTATTTTTGTGTCTGAACAATATGTAGAGGAACAACGGACCGCCGACAGCAGCCGTTATCACACCAACGGGTAATCCGGTGGCACCGATCTCTTTCGCTATACAGTCCGAATATAGCAACAGCATACCACCGAATGCGGCAGAGGCCGGTATGAGATATCTGTTGTCAGAGCCTACGAATAACCTTACAAGATGCGGTGCGAGTAATCCTACGAATCCGATGGTTCCTGTGAAGCTTACGGCAAGTGCGACCGTGATTGCTACAACAACCAAGATCGCAATCCTGTATTTTTTAGCGTCCACACCAATCGCAACTGCAGACTCATCGTTCATCGCCAAGATGTTGATCTTCTTGGCCATGTATGTCATGAACACCATGGCTATGACCGTTGCTATGAATATGAACGGGATGGCATCCCATGTTATCGAACCGACTGAACCGATGTTCCACATATACGCGGTCTTATGGTCCTCTGGATCGGCAAGCAGCATCAACAGAGATGTGACTGCACTGAACGTGTACATCACACCTAGTCCGGTGAGTATCATCGTGGTTGGCGTGGCCTGTTTGTATTTGGATACGGCAATTATGGCCAAGGTTGGGACCATAGAGAACACGAAAGCATTGATGACTATGGCGTTGTATCCATATAACGACGGTATGAGGCAGAAACCAAGGGATATCCATAGAATCGCCCCAAGTCCAGCTCCGGACGACATTCCTGTTGTATACGGGTCTGCAAGCGGATTCTTCAAGATACTCTGCATCGCAGCACCGCCGACGGCGAGTATCAATCCGACCATGAATGCACCTATGGCTCTTGGGAGACGGAGATTCCATACGATTAGGTCTTTCTGTGCTCCGACAGGATCGGTGGCGATGTTTCCTGTGATGTGGTCCCATATTATCGTGTATGATTCAATGAATCCTATGTCAGCTTTACCTAAAGACACCTCTAGGCCGAGTGCTACCAATGAAAGTAGTATGCAGATCACAACGAAAAAAGCCTTTTTCGAGAGATATTTGTCGTAACTGAAGATCTCTTTCTCGTTGTCGTATAGATCCGTGAATCTCCCTGTCACCACATATCCCTCCTTTGTTTGATTATGAGGAATAGGAACATCGGGCCGCCGATGAAAGACAGGATGACACCGACGGGCATGCCGCTGTCTATTATCACACGAGACAAGATATCGGAAACGACAAGTAACAGTGCACCGAGTGCCATGGATCCAGGGATGACGTATCTTGTGTCGCTTCCCATGAACATCCTTACCATATGCGGTACGACCAGTCCGACAAAACCCATGATCCCGGTGACTGAAACCACTTCGGCGATCACAAATGACAGAAGTATCAGACTGACGCTTCTATATTTTTTCGTATCAAGTCCGAGACTTTTAGCCGTTGTATCGCCGGTTGTTATTATGTTGAGCTGTTTTGCGGTAATGAGAAAGAAAAGTGAACCGAGAATAGTTGTGAAGGCCATCAGGCCGATCTGTGAACTCACAACGTTGTTAAGGGATCCAACCATCCATCTGTACACTTCCTGGACGGTCTCAGCTTCGGAACCAACCAATATGATGTTGGATATCGCGCTGAACATGAATGACATCGCAAGACCAGCCAGAATGACAGTCGCCGGCGATGTGTTTTTGAATCTTGTCACTCCGACTATGACCAAAGATGGTATGAGACCGAAAAGGAAAGCATTGAACACAAGACCCATCTCCGAAGAGAATATAGGTGCATACAGACCGAGTGTCAAAGCAATTGTGACACCCACCATCGCACCAGAAGATATCCCTGTCGTATACGGGTCTGCCAACGGGTTCTTCATTAATGCCTGCATGGCCACACCGGCTACGGACAATGAAACCCCACATAGGACCGCAGCAGCGATGCGCGGTAGGCGTTCTTCCCATACTATGTAATCATCCCACCATTCTACGGTGTTCGGATCATAGGTCCTTCCGCAGATGTGGTTCCAGATTATTTTGAACACATCTCCGAATGCTATGGGATAGTCACCGATTGTGACAGATATGCCGATTGCCAGAACAAGTGCGATCAGAATGATGACTACTATCAATATTTTCGTGAAGGTATACTTGCGGTAATTTATGATCATCCCGGAATCATTTCTGCTTTCAGTAATGCCTTCAGACATCTTTTACACCAGTTGGATGATATATCCAACATAAAGCCACATTATATTAAAGTATCGTATGAAAAAATGAAAATCGGGGGTACTGTTCCCCCTGAGGATGTTTAACAGGCAGCTATAGCAGCCGCAGAGATATTCTCAGCAAGTGTTGTAAAGTCATTCTCTGCAAGTGTTCCGTCCAGGGAGATGTATACGTATACGACTATGTTCTCATAGTATCCAGCGTAGTACATGTACGAACCAGTGCTCCCATACATGCTGTAGTTGTTATAGTAGCCATATGCATCGGTGAGCGAACCTTTGGTGGTTATCTCCTTTATTTCACTGCCCATGACTGTCTTTCCAATCTGAGATGAGAAATCTGTCTTATATGTTGAGAATGAATCCGAAGAATCGGATTCTACGGTGAACCAGACATAATTGGAAGAAGATCCATAATCGGATGTGTTTCCGTTGTCATAAGCCGCTTTGGCCGAGACGCACGTGTTGTCACCGGATACAGTAAAAGTACCGAGGTTTCCGGAACCGTATCCTGTGGCGAAAGATGACGCGGCCGCATCTGCGTTACCGGTGCAAGTATTCTTTATTGAATCGCAAATCGCTTTTGCAAGTATTGCAAAATCCTCGTTGTCAAGTGCGCCGCTCACATACATGTAGCTCTCGAAGAAGACATTATAGAGGTAGCCGGAGTAATACAAAGTCCCTGCAGTGACTCCGTATGCATCGATATTCGCATAATATCCGTATGCATCTGTTAGGTCTGATTTATCTGTCACAGCGGTATAGATTGCACCGCCCATGGTCGATTCTCCGACCTGGGATTCGTAATCGGTCTTGTTCGTATTGAAATCACCCTGTGCATCATCGCTTATGGTGAATATCACATAGTTCGTGCTTGAGGTGTAGGATGAACTTGTGCCGTTGCTGCATTCGATGGTTGCTTTAGCGGTTGTTGAATCAGTGGATAGATCGAATCTACTGCCGAGATCACCGCTGTAATATGCGGCGAAAGAGATTGCAACAGTTGTTGCGTCACTTATTTTGGTGTTATCACCGTTATTGTTTCCATTGTCGTTCATTAGAGCAAACGCGGTACCTCCAGCGGCCGCTATCACAATGACCACAACAGCGATCGTAATGAGTTGTGTCTTACTGTCCATGTATCTCACTTGGATTATACATCCAAGTGTGTATTATCGGGCTCATATAAAAATACGAAAGGTATGATCGGATCAGCAATCCAATATGGATGGATAAATGCAGGTAAAAGGAATGATGCCGCGTTTGACGCGGCATAAAGGATTTTCGTTCATGAGGTATGCAGATCATCATATGTTATCATGTAGTTGTAATCGGACACATCAAATTCAACAGCAAATTCGGGGAAGAATTTCTCGATGTACCTCTGGTTGAAGCTGTCTCCATAGCCATCGCCGACATAATCGGGGAAGAGCGCTTCTGCGATGTAGGCAACCATCAGCGGTACTGGCATGATCGAATTTAGAACAGTGAAATCATTATTCTTGTATGCTGCGAGTCCTGTGAAGTAATCTGCAGATTTGTTGTATGTACCAGGCAGATCTATATTTTCAGTGTATCCCCAGCTATTGAAATAGAAAAAATACTCACAGTCATAATCATAAATCCATTCGTCTCCCTTGCTGAATTCTCTGTATGTTCCAGTCCAATCTGTTACAGAGACCCCCCCTGCGGCTATGGCTGCAGTTGTGTAGATGCCGTCATTGTTGTCGATGCAGTCCGTCATATAACCGCACATAACTTTCACTCTCTCATCTGCAGTGAGTATGTTGGTAACCTCGGTCTTGATATTGTTGAGAAGTTCGTCAACGAAATCAACATATTCTTTAGCATTGTCGTAAAGATTTAGCAGGAAACCAATGGTCAGAATCGCTGACGGTGAATCTTCTATTCCGTCGAATGGAAGATGAATGACCTGCGATCCCATTTTCGTGATCTTAGCTTCGTTGCTGAGTCTATCGTTGTATGTGATCAGATAATCTGGTTTCTCAGTCAATGAGGCGAATTTTTCTATATTTAGTGAATTATAACTCGAATTGACATTTGTTTGGGTGCTATAGAGTTCACTTAGCATCGTAGCATCGTTGGAGAACATTACATACCCATCCATATACTGCAGTGCATCGATTGCACATAGCGGGATCAATACATACTGGTGTATGCCCATGATGGATGTTATCGGGAAATTGACAGCGGTGGCACCGTTCGTAGAATCATTGTAGTATGCAACAGTGGATTCGCCTGCTATGAGTTTGTTTATAACACTGATGTCATCGGAATTTATTACACCGTCACAATTAGCATCAGAATAATCAGTTGCTTCTTCGGTACCATCGATTATCGCCTGTAGCATTGTAATATCATCGGAGTCCAGATCATCATCCAGGTCGGAATTCCCATAGATCATAAGTCTGGTCGTGTCACTGGTCGATGAATTATTGCTGTTGTTACCGCTAATTATGATTGCAACACCAGAACCAGCGATGATGACTATCGCAGTGATGGCAATTGCCATGAGGTATTTGGTTTCCATTTAATCACTTGGATGATATATCCAACTATTCTATTTAACCAATGCGGGGTAAGTAAAGATACAGGTGTTTCTTCCTGTGGAGAAAGATTAAATTGATTTGGATTTATAATCCAGACTATGGCATTTGACGATGCAAGATCTGCAGCTGAGAAATTCTGCAATGCTTATGACGGTGCATTTGGAAAATTCAATCTCGGGGACGATTGTGATAGAGGATTTGCGACCGCAACCCATGAATTAAAGAGCCGTTACACAAGCGCAAGTATTGTAATGTTCTCGGTAGAGGACGACATCTCCGGAGTATATTCAGAGAAAGTTGAATTTGTAAAAGAAAAAAGCAAACCGACCGTCATGGGGAAGCCCACGCTCATCTCTAAAAAATTCGGATTCGATGAGGAGTACGGAACGATAACAAACTTTTCAATGATGGGTCAAAAAGGGGGATTCGTCTATTATGCCGCACATACAGGAAAATCTTTGATGTGTGCACAGTTGTTCTCTCTACAAGGCAATATCAGCGACGATGATCTGAGCTCTGTGATGAGAGTAATTATTGAATCCGCGAAAAATTAAAAGTGCTGACAAAGTGGCTCGAAATGATTTCAAAGAAATTTGTCGAATCACTCTTTCTGAGTCGTAGTCGTCATGATACAGTCGCGGGCTATGACATACGTAGGCGTCTGTATGCAAAAAACGGTATGGATCGTCAAGCCCACACGCTCTATTGGCGGTCACTAAGTGTTCTCATTGAAATGACATAGAGGCCCATCGGATTGTCAAAATGTCATATGTCGCTGTCCGATTCAGCCTGATCTTCGCATTCGAGGTAGGCTTCTTTCAAAGTCTCCAACTCTTCTTCCGTCGCATTCCAATATTTGCGTTTATAGGACTCGTTAAGTCTTTCTATCATGTTCATCAACGCCCAATTATTGTTCTCGCGGAGACGCGCTCTCATCTTCTTGTCGGCGATATAGCATTTTTCCATATCGCTGAATACGCTGCTGTCAACAGCACCAGTAGTTGCAGCGAGGCCCAAGACATTTTCGAATCTGTCATTGATCGCCTGTGCGCCATGATATTCCGTTTCGAGCATACCGTCTATCCATTTGGGATTGAGCAGTCTTGTGCGGATTCCGTGTTCAATCGAGGTTTTGACATCCTGGGTCTTAAGTCTAGGGCCAGTGTTGTCTGTTATGTACATGGCGGCTTTTGACCCGCGCGAGAGTTCTACCGCTTTGGACAATCCGCCGAAGAATTCATAGTAGTGATCGAGATCGATGAGTTCGTGTTCTATATTATCCCTTATCTGCGAGACGATATCGACGTTCTTGTGATTGACGGACATCAGGCCCTTCACATCCCTTCCTCTGAATTTCAAAGAATATGCGTGTCTCATACTTTCTTCAAAGACGTTTGCAAGATCATCTTCCTTATCCCATGACGAGGTGTTGACAACATCGGTCATACCGGTACCGTACAATCCTTCGCCGGGACCGAACAAACGACAACGGGAGAGGTCTCTGGCATCTTCTTCCGAGTATCCGTCATTCAAAAGCTTCTGATAGTTTCTGCGCGTGTTCCCCGCAAAGAAACTATCTCCATCCGGTTCGTTCAATTCGTCGAGTTCTTTGAACAGAGTGTTCAATCCTGTGACAAGATTCGAGAACATGTCCCTGAAGAATCCGCAGATGGATACGGTAACGTCTATGCGAGGGCGTCCGAGTTCTTCTATCGGTATTATCTCGAATCTGTCCTTGAAGCTTCCTCCGGTATCAGCCATTCGGAATCCGAGATAATCAAGTATCTGACCTACCGAAGCACCCTGGCTCCTGGATACCTCCAGCCCCCACATCACCATTGCGACCGATTTCGGATATTCTCCATGTTCCCTGTAGTACATCTCGATGGTGTTCTCGGCTGCTTGCGAACCTCTTTCGAATGCTGTCACGGACGGTACCTTCATGGGGTCGAATTGAACTATGTTGTATCCTGTCGGGACTATCTCCGGCGACCTGAGGAAATCCCCGCCGGGTTTCACGTCCGTGAACCCCCCGTCGAGTGCGTTCATAAGGCCTCTTATCTCATCGCATCCTGTGGCGCGTTCCATCGTTTTTTTCTCATATTCAAGCGAGGATAACAC
>JBAYAO010000068.1:0-7817 GCA_041669745.1 Candidatus Methanomethylophilaceae archaeon
AAAATACAGCATGGTCTAAAGTACAGAGAATAGTAACCTCTGCAAACACATTAACGATCTATTCGACAGAGGCAACGACCACTGCGATACCGATACAAGTAAAAGTTGTGAGATGAAACAATGGGAGAAGCATTTATAACCAGGAGAGGTGGAAGCGGTGACACTTACTATCTCGATATATACGTAACAGCATCAACAGGAACACCGGACCTGTCGGGTATAGCCGTGACAGCAACATATAGCGGAAGTTCTTATGGTGGAACGACAGACTCAAACGGAAGATGTCAAATACAAGTGTCTAAAAACGTAACATATACCATATCTTGTGCAAAAACATTTTTTGTATTCAGTCCAACATCGCAATCAGCAACGACAACATCAGTCGTTACAGATGTATTTTTTACCTGTTACAAATCACCTACTTACATAGGAACAGCTACGAATACACAGATAAGCGGAAGAACGATCACACTTACTCCGACAACAGGTACAGCAATAACACTTACCACAGGAAGTACAGGTGTAACGCCAGAGACCGCATTAACTTTAGGGATGTCATATACGGAGGTGTGTGACTATCCTGACGGATATGGAGTGTCCCCAGAATCTGCAACGATAAGTTCGGCAGTTGCAGGAACGCAGTACACACAATCATTTACAATTCTGAGCAAGCCTACAAGAACAGTGTCCGTTACAGATTCGTCAGGAGGGACGGGTAATGTAGGTCTTACCGTGACATTCACGGCAAGCGATGATACCGTCACTGGTGTAACAGATTCTAGTGGGAACACGACTGTTACGCTTATGGCAGGTAGAACATATACAGTAAGTGTTGCAGTAGGAGGCACATATTTGAGTGTATCTACACAAAGTGTAACACCTAGTGCGGGAACGACAGGAACTATTTCGTTTTCAATTGCATTAAAGCCAGTGATTACAGTAACTACATCTGATGAATCGGGGAGCGGTTTTGAATCGGGACGTATCATATCATATACGGACGGAACTAATACATATACGGGAGCATCAAATTCAAGCGGAATCGCAACAATCACATGTTCAACATTAGGGACATTTACGGCATCAATGACGAACATTCCGACCGATGGAGATGTGAGTTTTACTCCAGCATCAGTAACGGTTGAAGGAAATGGGACATATTCTGTAGCCTGCGTAATATCGTTTGGATTTGTATATGGTGTAAAGATAACAATAGGCGAGAGCGACCCCGCGACAGCGGTAACGTACACAGATAATTGTGCAGGATGGGCACCGATGTCATTTAGTGGAACGACATTCAGCGTGGGTTCATGGGCTGATGCCAAGATATGGGACTACATCGACCCCGTTGCTTTTGACGGAACAACAGATACATTGTTGAATAAGACGAATCTTGCACAGGATGTAAATGGAAATACAGTCAGCACGACGACAGATAAGTTCACGCGCATCAAAAAAATGTGGCTGGACATTCACAATGATGGAACATACATCTATGTAAGAATTTCATCTAGGCAGGCAGACAGTAATTTCTCCGATTGGTCGTTCAGTTACAACGGTACGGTTCAGGAGTGTATGAGAATAGGATGTTATCTGGCGTATAATACTTCGAGCAGGACATACTCAAGAACATCTGTAACTCCATCCAATAATGTATCTTTGACCGACTTCATCACATATGCACAGGCACGCGGAACAGGTTATGATCTGTTCAGATACAATCAGCTGATTCTGATACAGGCATTGTATGTAATAATGTTTAGGAATCTCGACTCCCAGAGTAAACTCGGACAGGGATATACAGGCGGTTCAGCTGTAGTCGGCACAGGTGCAAATAATGCGTTGGTCAATCAGTATGGAATGTATGGTTCTACATTATCGGGAACGGTTCACGTGTCATTCCTGTGGATAGAGGATTTCTATGGAAATCTATATCAATGGATTGGCGGAATGGGCTCTACATCGACCAAACAATTGGCGGTGTCTGACAAATCCGCATCGTCAATATCAGGTTGGGAAACTGCAGAAACAGGTGTGATCTCGGATATCAGCGGATATTTAACACAGGTAGTAGGAACGGCAAAAACGGGGTTCTGTCCAAAAAAAGCAGGCGGGTCGTCTTCGACATACTATTGCGACTATGGCTATTCGCGTTCGTCTAATTTCCCCTGTTTTGGTGGCCGTTACTCTGATGGTTCCTACGCTGGTACGTTCTATTTGGATGTCACTTATCCGGCTACCTATGCGAGCGCGAATGTCGGCTCCCGGTTATCTCATAGTGGGGGGTTATAATAAAGCGAAGCGTCTTTACTAACTTGAAAAACCCCCTCACATCCAACAATGTGAATTAAACTTAAAGGGCGGTAAGGCATAGCGACAATGGCAATTTGAATTCGTCTAATTTCCCCTATTTTGGTGGCAATTACTCTAATGGTTCAAACGCTGGAACGTTCAATTTGAATGTCAATAATTCGGCTACAAATGCGAACGCGAGTGTCGGCTCCCGGAAATCTCAATATCTTACGCTTCACCCTTAATTGGGAGAAGAAAGAAAAGACCTTACAGCCATGCCTCTTGGCAAAAAAACACTGAGTACCAACCCCTGCTGTTTGGTAAAGATAATTGAAGAACAGCCTAATTCGAGATAAAGGGATAAAATGAAACGCTACGGAAATCTATATTCAAAAATATGCGATAGAGATAATATACGTCTTGCGATCAAGAATGCATCAAGAGACCATGCCAAAGACCCCGCTGTAATTCGTATGAGGGAAAATCCCGAACCGTACGTTGAAGCAATACATGAAATGTTGGTGACAAAATCATTTCACCAATCCAGATACCATACAAAGACCATCTACGAACGCGGAAAGTACCGTACTTTAAACTATACACGTACCTTTCCCGACAGAGTAGTGCAGCACTGTCTTCTACAGGTAGCAGGTCATGCATTAATGGAGACATACATAACAGATTCTTATGCATCAATCCCCCATAAAGGATTGCATAGGGGATGCAAAAGAGTTAAAGAATGGTTAAATGATGAAAACGGGACTCAATATTGTTTGAAAATGGACGTCAGACATTATTATGATTCTGTAGATAAAGACCTCTTATTTCAGATGGTTGAACATAAGATAAAATGTAAAGATGCTCTTGCACTATTTGCACAATTCATATATTATGCTCCAGGAACCGGAATACCGATAGGAAACTACCTATCACAATTTTTATCTAATTATTATTTATCTGAATTCGATCATTACTGCAAAGAGAAGTTGTCCATAAAATATTATATCAGATATATGGATGATATCGTTATCTTTGGATATAATAAATCTATTTTGAACAATATCAGAATAATCATTCAAAATAAACTTAAACAATATGGATTAACCTTGAAACAGAATTATCAAATATTCCCTACCGATTCCAGAGGAGTGGATTTTCTTGGATTTGTATTTAGACATTCATATACAAAAATGCGTAAGAGAGTTAAACTTTCGTATATAAAATCTGTAAATAAGATGATATACAATATCAAACATCACATTCAATTGACCACACATATGATATTATCACACACATCCTATGTAGGAATTATCGGATGGAGTGACAGTAAGAATTTATATAAAAAATACGATCATAAGTTAGAGGGATATATAATCGAGGCGTACTAATATGAAATATAGCACCAACGTACAATCAGACACAGAACCGCAAATAATTGAACACGCGATGACCCACGTATATGTCAGAACAAACATATCCTCTAAAACAGTAGACGATACTATCATCTGGACGTATGATGAAGCATCGTTCACAAATGAAGAATACGCATGCATCAGAGCGCAGGCAGTTTTTGCAGAAATTGCATGTATCATTTCTAAAGATGTATAAATACATTTACTGCCTTTGGGCAGGTTTTCTTTTTCAATGCAAAGTTTTAAATACCCTCTATTGTATAATAACTTGATAACATGGGAATGGATTGCACAGTTTGCTTTGAGTATAATGAGCCTGATTGTTCTATAGAGAAATATAAATGGCAGCTTATGGGCATTTATCAGACTGGTCGTAATACTTCTTTGTTTCAGATGATAATAGAGAGAGCTCACGCAGGATATCCTGATAATGTATCGGAGGACACAGTCGAATATCTTACAGAACACGAGCGTTGGGGAGAATGCTGGCTTTCTTATAAAGAGTGGCTTGCATTGCAATCTGAGTTCGCAAGCGAAGATGATTGTATTTTAGATAAGGATTGGAAGTTCATACCTGATTTTTATAAAAAAAGATATCAGGAACGTATTCGCATCATCTTTAGATTCGATAATTGAGGTATGACATTGTATCAAGACTTTGATAAAATAATTCCATTTTGTATCTCTTTAGTAATCACAAGTTCGATCATGATAGGGGTTGCAGTATGGAGCGAATATTGTATCGATGATACTGTGGAAGAAATAACAAATATAGAATACGAAATAGACCAATCTTTTACAGACCAATACAATAATACGTTCTATCTCGTACATACATCTACCGGTGAAAGATATATTGTGATAACTACTGAAACGAATGTCGTTATTAAGGAATACCGGGAGGAATAATATGACAATATACGATATAGGGACTATTTTGCTTTTATGTTTTTATGCTTTCACGATAGTGGCATATAATTATAAATGGACAGCAGAACTTAAAAGAGATAAAGAGGACGTAATACTTCTTACAGTTATCGGTGCGATCATCATCGTATATATCGCAATATCGCAATATTTATTGTGATAAATATTTATACTTTTAAACCATTTACATTTCATGAATCTTATAGATATCAGTTTTATCGAGAGAGGTTATGCAGAGGTTCTCAAACGTAACGATAAGAATTGGCATTCAGGCCGCCCTCAGATGTATATGTGAGAGAAGTGCGGAGGAGATTCCAGATGTTATTCTCTTGATGATGAAGGCAGGAACAAAATATACTATGTAAGAGAGGGGGATGTCGAAAGTTTTGTACTTCATACAGTGGATGATAATGGGAATGTAGCTCATTTCAATATCAGATCGATGTTTGTACAATTCGAGCTTTCAGACGGAGATGTTCTATATACACAAGACAAAGAGATAAGCAATCTCAATGGCGCAGTAATATGTGAGAGCGCAGGATTCTCGATATGGCTTGCCAATGGAGTGATTTTACGTTTTCCGGTAGAATCTATAAAAGACTCTTCTCCAGAAGTATCAGTCGATGAATTAATAGATGTATGCGGACAGAGATTACTCATGGGTGCGAGTACAATGATCGAGAATATGTTAGTTCGTCTCAATCCCAGATCTCCTGAGAACGAGGACGATATATACAGGTTGAAGAAAGCTAACGACCTGATACTCGAAGTCAGAAGAGAGCAGACAGCCTGTTACCTTTAAATACCTGGTATGACATATAGGTGTAGAAGGAAAGCAAATGACACCGATAAGATTAGTAGAATTGTTTGCAGGCATTGGAGCACAAGCTATTGCGTTAGACAGAGCAGGTATACCCTATGTATCTCTCGGATTCTCCGAGATAGATAAGTACGCAATATCTGTATATCATGCATTACACGGAGCTGCACCCGAACTCGGAGACATAACTAAGATAGAACACCTCCCTGAGAACATAGACCTCTTGACAATATCCTCGCCTTGCACCTCTCTATCTCTCTCAGGAAAGATGAATGGAATGCAGGAAGGTTCTGGAACAGCATCTTCGCTTATTTGGGATGCCATCAGGCTTATCAGAGACTGTAATATACGCAACGATCTTCCAAAGGTCATTGTGTTCGAGAATGTCAAACAGATAGCAAACAGGAAGAACATTAAAGACCTTGATAAGCTCATTCAGGAACTCAACGAGATGAACTACACCTGTGACTATAAAGTCCTTAATGCATCAGATTACAACGTGCCCCAGTCGAGAGAAAGATTCTTTATGGTATGCAGACTTGATAAAACACATACTGCATTCCCTGCACCAATTCCTCTTACGACCAAGTTAAGAGATTATCTCGAAATAGATGTAGATAAGAGATTCTACCTTACCCCCGAACGCATTGCGACATTGGAAGAACACAAGGCACGCAACAAGGCGAAGGGCAATGGATTCGGGTATTCTACTGTTGATCCTGATTCAGTCTGCAGAACGCTCACTACAAAACAGAGAGAAGAACATGACACTCCCATTCTTGTAGGCGTACTTGCTGATGATGGGAGGCATGAGATAATTCGCAGAGTTTATTCTCCAGAAGGCTGCTGTCCTACACTCAACACGTGCAACGGAGGAGACCGTCAGCCTAAGATAGCGGAAGGGGCGATATACGATGAGAATAACAATCTTCTTAGAAATATCAAAATACGCAGACTCACACCGAGAGAGTTCTGGAGATGTATGGACTTCTTCGACAAAGATGGAAATGAACTATATGACATTGCATCTAAAGCGGTCATAGATAAGAAACCAGTCTCAATGTCAAGAATGTATATGCTTGCAGGCAATTCTATTTGTATCGAGCCTATGAAGTTGCTTTTCGAGAGTATTTACGAGGTGTGAACATGACATCGCAAGCTGTAGAAGACATGCGCGGAAAGGGCTGGTTCGTCCCTCAAGACATATGGGGGAAACTTGAGAAAAGAACTTTAGAGCGTGTACTTCCGCAATACATTCACAAGGGGATATTGGTTAGAAGGCATACTGCAGAATCGTATCCTTTTTACGAATATGCGTTTGCCGACTCGGAAGAGGGCATAGAACAGGCGAGGATAGACAGTACGCCTGTCACACCTATAAACTCTCGCGATGTCACTATAGACGATGTAGTGGCCTATGTGAGCATTAATGAGCCTGTTCTACTCGTTAACGTCTATAAACATTATGGATTGACCGGCATCAAGACCGATGGAGACCGTAAGAGAATAGCTAAGCTATATAAGTATACGGCAGATTTGGGATTGATTCACATGGAAGAGCGTTCATATGGAGCGAATAAGTTCAGAGTATTTACGATGGTGAAATGATGGCAGAAATGATACATGTAAGGATTGATAAGTTCTTGAGAAAGCACGAAGGCGAATGGTACACAGCTGCAGAACTTGCGTTTGAGTTAAATACATATAATAAGAAGATATCTTACAACATACGCGGAATGCCTCAAGTCATTCACAAAGAATCCGTGTCTGGCGCGTTCTTATACAGCATCCCGAAGGTGAAAACATAAATCAGCGGTCAAGCCTATACAAAAAATGTCCGAATTGTGGAGAGGGGCATTATTGGACAATTAAAAAGTATGAAGATCATGTCGAAGAATGTCCTACCGACGTTGAAAGTGCACAAAAAGAGATGAAAGATGTCAATTCAATTGTGGTCAATCACTACGCGAAAGAGTTTGACCTTATTAGACCGACAAAATATACGAACTCAAGAGGGGAATGAATATGAATGAAGAAGAATGCGAATTAATAAAAGGAATGATAGAGAATATGATATGTAACGGAGAAACAATGGAGAAACTCTATAAAAGGCTTGTAAGTTTAGAAGATCAAGTTACACTGATGAGTGGGCAGGTAAACGAGATAAAAGGAATGATCGCAAACATGCAGCCCGCACCATATCAACCTTATAGATATGAACCAGGGGCAACATATCGGAGCACACCTGACAGTACCACACACTTTACATGTAATTCTAACGGAGTGTGAGCACTTGCAGGTAACACACGAGTTCGGACTTCCCGTCAGAAAAACTACAGGGTCATGCGGTTATGACCTTGTAACTC
>JBAYAO010000069.1:0-7478 GCA_041669745.1 Candidatus Methanomethylophilaceae archaeon
CGACAACAAGAGAGGAGACAGAATGGATTCGAAAAAAACACGTTTTTCTTTTTCGGATTTGAAGAAGACGAATAATCTGAAACGGAATATCATGATAGTTGTTCCCATTGCGATACTTCTGGTTTTGACAGCTTTCATCATATTCGGCAATTCCAGCCTTTTGGACAACAACGTATCTGAAACGGATACGGAAGCGTATACGGATGTCGGCACATCATCGGCCTTTTACTCTGCCATCCTGACAGATAAACGCATATCCGTATCCTCCGATATATGCCTTGACGATCCGGCTACGATCCCTTACGATGCAATCCTGCGTATCCCGGCCGAATATACCCTCACCCTCAACGGAGAGATCACCAATGACGGGACCATAACCGATTACGGAACGATTATAATCAGCGATGCTGGCACCCTCACGAACAACGGGACGTTGGATGTGTACAGTTCCCTCATCCTGTCCGCACAATCTCATCTGAACGGTTCCGATGACGGCAAATTATCGAAAACCGACACTGCCGTCATTACAGACGATTCGGCTTTTGTTTCCCTTACCGTTACGAGGAATTCGAGCACGGTCGTATTCGGATATGATGATTCCTCGTACGGTATAACATCATGGGTCCAGGTTTTCACTGTCAACCTCACCGATGGTGACGTGATAGTATCCACTATATACGCTTCCGAAGGAGAATCGATAACTCTCAACGACCTTGCAAGCAATGATGACCGTTTGTTCAGCTGTTGGATGTTGAACGGGATCGATCTCGGATCACGATATGTGGTGAACGCTAGTGATGCCAACGGCGACGGCGTGATCACGATAGTGACATGTTGGCTCTACAAACTGCAGTTCAGTTCCGCACTCGGAACGGCCCCGTATTCCATGTGGGTGCTCTCAGGAGGTGTCGTATCCCTCAAATCGATGAGCTTCGGCAATGCCATCTTCGAAGGCTGGTCGATTAACGGACTGGATGTCGGCGCACAATATGTCGTGAAGAGTTCGGATGCAACACGTGGGAAGATAACTCTCACCGCAAGCTGGTCATACCTTGTCAGCTTCTCCGATGGTCATGATATCAATTCAACTCATGCCGCCGCTGAGGATTCGATAATCCTACCGACCGTCGCCGTTCCCTCAGGATATGCATTCGACGGATGGTACACCGAGTCCGCAGGTGGTGTCCTGATCGGCCTTGCCGGTCAATACTACACCGTGTCCGCACCGCCGTCCGGTGATACCGTCACACTCTATGCACATTTCACAGTCTTACCGGTCTATTCCGTATCGTTCTACGACGGAAACACCCTCATCGGAACATCTTACGCATGCAACGGCGGTTATGTCGGGATCGAGACCGCGGATAAGACGGGATACGCATTCGACGGATGGTACACCGATCCCGATCTCTCGGACTCCTCGTACGTGGGAAAGACCGGGAACTACGGCCCTGTATCGTCGGATGCGGATCTGTATGCGAAATATACGCAGGAGACGTCATCGCATACCGTGACATACACCCCTGTGACCGGCGGCAGTGCATCCGGTACCACTCGGGCGGCGGAGGGCGGAACCATCCTGATAACCGTCCAACCCGCTGCCGGAAAGATTCTCAGCAGCATCTCGATATCCGGAACCGATTCGTATTGCAAAACAGAAGACAACGTTTACATGGCGATAATGGGCGACAAGGACGTCACCGTCACACCGGTCTTCACAGATGCACCGACATACTTCACGCTGGACCTCGAATTCAACACGGACCATTCCGTCGACGTGATAGTGGGCGGATCGGGTACACCATCCGACGTAACGGTCACGTACTACCGCACCGTGGCCGATGACGGCAAGATCGTGATCGGCACGTACACGAGAACGTACATCATAACCGATACCGGCACGTATACATTCACCGATCTCGAGGACAACACGTATTCCATGATCGGCACCCTCAGATACACGGTGGACGGAGTGAACTACTATCTCACGTCCAATCAGGTTGTATACACGTCATGAAGGAGTGGAGACATGTCTGCAAAGACCGTCCTGAGGATATTGGTTTTGCTCGCGCTATCCGCGTTACTGGTCCCCGCGACCGGGATATCCGGGTACGGGACCGACGCCGCTTCTCCGACGTTCTCCATCTCCGGAGCGGATTACCATATATCCGGCGATACCGGCGAAGGGATCTTCGGGATCACATGTACCGGAGATTTCACCACGCTCACGAATTGCGTGACCCTCTGCGTATACCATGACGGCTCCCCGGTACTGACACTTACCGGACAGAGCCTGACCAGGGACACGGAGACATATTTCTACATAGATCTTCAGAAGGGAACGGAATACGAGATAACAGCAACGATCCCCGGTGGTTGGACAGATGAGACAGCATACACGACACTCGGATCGATAGACCTCTCCGACACGGACGTCTATGTCGGAGAATCCGAAACCGTACCGAGGACACTGTCACCGTACAGCGCTTCAGATAAAAAGATGATCTGGACATCCAGCGATACGAAGATTGCGACGATCAGTGACACCGGTTCGGTGAACGGTATATCAAAAGGGACCGTAACGATAACGGCCGTTTCCGATGAGGATCCCTCCATCACGGATACGTGCACCGTGACAGTGGCGGAACGTATCATATACTCCATAACCGCCATCGCGGGAGTGGGAGGAAATATATCACCGGCTGGGATCACATATGTCGCAAGCGGTGATACCCAGACCTACACTGTGCTCCCGTCTCCGACGTACATGGTATCTGATGTGCTCGTCGACGGGAGGTCCGTAGGGGCCGTCACGACATATACGTTCTCGAATGTCTGCTCCGATCACACGATATTTGCGACGTTCTGCGGTCCGTTCACCGTATACGACATAGATGCGACCGCCGGCCCCGGTGGCAGCATCTCTCCGTCCGGCAAGGTATCCGTCCTTTCGGGAGGAACACAGAAATTCACTATGAATGCCAATCTCGGGATGCGTGTCGACAGGTTGGTTGTCGACGGAAACGATGTACCCTCCTCGGATGATGGCACGTATACCTTCACCGATGTGCGGTCGGATCACACTATATCCGTATCTTTCAGAGTCGTCGGTACCTTCGAGATGACCGCAACAGCTGGAAGGGGCGGGTCCATATCGCCGTCCGGTTCCTTCTTCGTTCTGGTGGGAGGCTCGGCGACGTTCACGGTATCCGCGGATCCTGGATACGAAGTGGATACCGTCATGGTCGACGGATATGAGACATCTTTGTCGGAAGACGGCACTTTCACATTTTCGAATGTGATTTCCGATCACAGCATATCGGTGACCTTCACCAAAGTGTCTGGCCCTTTCCCTTATCTCTTCCTATTGTTGATATCGATCATCGCACTAATCACGATATCCTTCTATCTGCTGATACGCAGAAGGAAGAAAGAGGAATACGAGGACTGAAAAGGACCGTCACGTGATACGGTGGAAGTCCGACTGCACCGGTAACGACCGATACACGTGCGCATCCTGATCAGGCGGAGAAAGAACGGATGCCCTAGTATCTGCAAACCGTCTGCCTCAGACCCTGTCCCTTATCTCCGCTTTTACCTGCAGGATGAAATCCTCCAACTGGGAACTTCCCAGGTCCCCCTTGTCCCTGCTCCTCACGGAGACGATGGTGCCGTCCTCGCTCTCCTTCTCTCCGAGTATGAGCATGTACGGGATCTTGTCCATCTGTGCCTCGCGTATCTTGTACCCGATCTTCTGGTCCCTGTTATCCAGTTCCATTCTGATCCCTGAGGATTTCAGCTTTTCTGCCACAAACGTCGCATATTCCCGCGTCTTCTCGGAAACGGACATGACCTTGACCTGCACCGGAGCGAGCCATGTGGGGAATTTTCCTGCGTAATGCTCTATGAGGATCCCTATGAATCTCTCTATGGAACCGAATATCACCCTGTGCACCATGATCGGTCTGTGCTTCTCGTTGTCCGTACCGATATACGAGAGATCGAACCTCTGAGGCATCTGGAAATCCAGTTGGATCGTGCCGCACTGCCATGTCCTTCCAAGCGAATCCTGCAGATGGAAATCGATCTTCGGACCGTAGAACGCACCGTCACCCTCATTGATCACATACTCCAGCTTGGACTCCCTGAGTGCTGTTACGAGTCCGTCGGTGGCATGCTCCCAATCCTCGTCGCTTCCCATGCTGTTGTCCGGTCTTGTGGAGAGTTCCACGTGATATGTGAATCCGAACTTCGAGTATATCTCGTTGACGAGTTTCACAACGCCTATGATCTCGGATGTCACCTGGTCCTCCGTCATGAAGATGTGCGCATCGTCCTGCGTGAAGCACCTGACCCTCATAAGACCGTGGAGCGTACCGGATTTCTCATGCCTGTGCACAAGACCCAATTCCCCGAGCCTTATCGGCAGATCCCTGTATGAATGCGGCAGAAGCCTGTATACCAACACGCCTCCGGGACAATTCATGGGTTTGACACAATACACCGAATCGTCGATCGTCGTGGTGTACATGTTGTCTTTGTAATGATCCCAGTGGCCGGACTGCAGCCAAAGCTCCTGGCTCAGGATCATCGGAGTTGATATCTCCTGATAGTTCTCCCTCTGATGGACTTCCCTCCAGTAATCTATGAGGGTGTTCTTCAGTATCATACCCTTGGGAAGGAAGAACGGGAATCCGGGGCCCTCGTCCATCAGGGCGAAGAGCCCCATCTCCTTGCCCAACTTGCGATGATCCCTCTTCTTCGCTTCTTCCAGCATGTTGAGGTATTCGTCCAGTTTCTCTTTGCTGTCGAATGCCGTACCGTATATCCTGGAGAGCATCTTGTTCTTCTCACTCCCGCGCCAGTATGCGCCTGCAAGGGATGTGAGTTTGAACGCCTTTACCCCCTTCGTGTAGAGGATATGGGGTCCTGCGCAGAGATCGACGAATTCTCCCTGTTTGTAGAAACTGATGACCGCATCCTCTGGAAGGTCCTCCACCAATTCCACCTTGTAGATCTCCCCCTTGCCCTTCAGATACTCTATGGCCTCCGCCCTTGGCATGGTATAGGTCTCCAATTTGAGATTCTCCTTGACTATCTTCCTCATCTCGATCTCAAGCTTGTCCAGGTCCTCGGGGACGAAACCGCCTTCCTTGTCGAAATCGTAATAGAAACCATCGTCGATCGCTGGGCCTATGGCCAACTTGGCATCGGGAAAAAGCCTCTTGACCGCCTGGGCCAAGACGTGTGAAGCTGTATGCCTAAGAACTTTCAACTCGTCTTCGCATTCCTCTACTCTGCCATCACTGTATAACGCTTTCATGGAATTCGTTCCCTGGTCAATATGACCTTCGTAGTGCGCAATACAGTCGTTTTATTAATTGTTTAGCTATGGAATCGTGACTTTGTCCGTACCGTTTCCATAGTTTTGGAATATCGCACCCCCCGCACATCCGAGACCCGACGTGATGAAAAGGAATCTGTTATGCCGTATGAATATACGCGGTCTTTCCCGCACATTTTCGTCACCTGTGTCTCTTCACCTCTCTCTGACATCAACCTGTCCTTAGAACCTGAGAATGACCGAGGACGACACTGCGGGCATCACCGAGAGAACATATCCCATCATCGGAATTCGTCATGCTGCCTTGATTCAGCCATCGTGCTCGCCGTTCGAAGATGCCGCTCCTCTGAACCAGGATATCAACGATCCTGTCATGCACATGATTATGCATATTATCCAGGAAACATGCATGGTGCTCACGAATGCAGAGAAATTATCCGGCAACAGTGACTCTGCGCTTCCCATGACCAATGCGATGACACACATGGCCATGCCCATGGATGCCATTGTTCCGGTCTGTCTGAGCACTGCGATGGTGGCAGACGCGTTGTTGTACTCTTCTTTCGGGACGTATGACATTATGGCCGCTGTGTTGGGCGCCGAGAATGTCGCATACCCGAACCCTATGATGACCTCTGCGACCACTATGAGAGGTATATCGACCTTCAGTCCCACGAACAGCAGCATCACCAGCCCTACCGTCGTTATAGCCATTCCTATCGTCGGAAGATAACGCTTATCCATCCTGTCCGACAGTCTGCCCATCACAGGCGTGAATATCACCTGTATCATCGGCTGCGACAGAAGCACGAGACCTGCGGTGGATGCACTCAGTTCCCCTATGGTCTGGAGATAGAGCGCGAGGAAGAATGAAACGCAGTAGACCGATGCATAGTTCAGGAATGTCGCGAATATCGCCCTCGTGAACCGCGAACTTCTGAACAGATTGACGTTGAATATCGGTTCGTCTATCTTCGTTTGAGATCTCAGGAATAACACCAGCATGACGAGACCCGCCGCTATCGCTATGACGGCCCATGTATCCGGCAGATTGACGACCCCCGCCATCAGTACCGTGATCATCAGACCGTAGAAAACAGAACCCTTCGCGTCGAACGTCCTGCTGGGGTCTCCGGAGAATTCCTGCTTGGAGAGGAACATCACCATCCATGTTATCAGCGAGATCGGTATGATTATGTAGAATACACTGCGCCATCCGAGCATCTCGGTGAGGAATCCGCCTATGACCGGCCCCAATGAAAGACCGAGGTAGACGGCTGCCGTGTTTATACCGATCGCAGCACCGCGTGTCTCCGGCGGGTACAGTTCGGCTATCATGGATATCGTACAGCATGAGATGGCCGAAGAACCTGCGCCGACTATCACCCTGGACGCGCAGAGCATCACCATGTCCGTCGACAACGATGAGAGTATCGAGCCTATCAGAAGAATTAACAGACCTACGTAGAAGATCTTCTTCTTACCGTAGATGTCCGAGAGTCTCGCCATCGGCGGCAGAAATATAACGGATGCGATGAAGAAACAGGATGCTATCCATCCCAGATCATGAGTGCTGACATTGAACTCCGCACCTATCGCGGTAAGTGCCAAATTGACCATGGTACCCATGGCCGGCGAGACAAACGTAGCTATGCACGTGGCGATCAGGACGAGTCGTCTCTTCTGAATCAACGTCCACTCTGCCATATCTACCATGATTTGATGCACTTATTTATAAATATTTTTTGCACCACAACTTCACATGGTACGCGACAGAGGAACGAATGTGCACCCTATCTGCCCGTATGTCCACATAAACGAAGAAGGCACCGTGTAACCTGCCGTCCGCAAGACTCGACGAACATATCTGCATGCCTTAACCGCTCCGCGAACGCGGGATACCCGTTGGATCCGTATTCGAATTTCATTTTCATACTGCCGTGAAAAACCACATGCATAGAACGAACATCGGATCACTTTCTTCTGCTTTGATTGCTGCTTATTTCGGAGACCATGCGATAATACTCCACATCATATGACAATCCGTAATAAATACAGAGCACATACGTCGACCGCTGTGTACCATGACACGAGCGACGATCGATACTGTGAATCAAAAGACCAACGCCATGCG
>JBAYAO010000070.1:0-7435 GCA_041669745.1 Candidatus Methanomethylophilaceae archaeon
CATAGCCAAGGAGAGGGCGGAGAACAAGGACGACAGAAGATACAGTCTCGACTGGTTCCTCTGTTTCAACAGGGAATGACCGTTAGATCTCCCAAACCACTTACATTCCATTTCTGGCATTCTGAAAATCATTCGTACACAAATCGTCTTAATAAAAAAATGGCGGTCTTTCGACCGCAGGTCACATACGTGACACGTTAATCTTTTTCTCTTTCGTCGTGTTCGTATCGGCCGTTTTTACAACCACAACAGTATTCGTTGCATCCCACACAACCTCCTTTCCGTGAATTCCTGATCACGGAATATACAGCAAGTATCAGTATGACCGCAACGGATATGCCCACGATCACTGTAGTAGTATTCAGCACGAGGTCTCACCTTTGTCAGAGACACCCGATCTGAACGGATCCTTGGATACGAGCAGGTAGATCAATCCTATGAGCAGTATCGCCGCTGCGATAGTACCTATTCCGAACGTCCCGTAGATGAACAGGCTTCCGAACTGGTATATTACCATGGCGATCACATATGCGAACACGCACTGGTACAGTACCGCGAAGCCCGTCGATCTCCAATCTCCGAGTTCTCTCTTCATCGCACCTATCGCCGCAAAGCAAGGGGCACATATGAGGTTGAACGCAAGGAACGAGAATCCTGCGATGGGCGTGATCATCGACGCGATTACAGTCCATATCTCATTGCCGTCCTCCGATACTTCGGCGAAGTCGAACAGTACACCGAACGTTCCGACAACGTTCTCCTTGGCCAGCAGACCTGTGAGGGTCGCCACCGAGAATTGCCAGTTGCCCCATCCGAGCGGTTCGAATATCCAGCATATGGAGTTGCCGATATCCGCGAGCATCGAGCTGTCTATGGATTCGACCATGGTGAGATTCCAGGAGAATGCCGAAAGGAACCACACCAAACTGCAGGCCAGTAATATGAACGTCCCCGCCTTCTTCACGAAAGCCCATCCTCTGTCGAGGGTGCTTTTGATGACCGTGATTATTCCGGGTACATGATACGGCGGAAGTTCCATGATGAACGGTGACGGTTCTCCCGATAGCGACTTCCATTTCTTCAGGATGATACCTGACATCAGTATGCATAGTATACCCAAGAAATATGCCGACAGGGCGATCCAGGCGGAGCCCATGAACAGCGCACCCGCTATCAATGCGATTATAGGAAGTTTGGCAGAGCACGGGATGAACGTTGTCGTCATAGCGGTGATCCTTCTGTCTCTTGTACTCTCGATGGTTCTGGATGCCATTATTCCCGGTACGCCGCACCCTGTGCCTATGAGCACGGGGATGAAGGATTTGCCGGAAAGGCCGAATCTTCTGAATATGCGGTCCATCACGAAGGCGATCCTGGCCATGTATCCGCAATCCTCCAATATCACCAGAAGTACGAATAATACGATCATCTGTGGAAGGAATCCCAGAACGGCACCCACTCCGCCGATTATCCCGTCGACAACAAGTCCGGTGAGAGCAGGATCGACATTTGCGTTCTCGAGCCATGCCCGCGCATCCGGTACGATGTATTCTCCGAACAGGGTATCGTTGACCCAATCCGTACCCCACGCTCCGACGGTGGATATCGAGATATAGTATACGAAGAACATAATACCGGCGAAGATAGGAAGTCCGAGCCATCGGTTCGTGACTATTCTGTCAACTTTATCGGAAGTGGACATTTTTCCAGAAGTGTCATTCCTTTTTACAGATGCGGCGACAATCCGTTCGATCTGTGAATATCTTTCCTCCGCTATGACGCATTCGGAATCGTCGTCGAATTCCCTTTCGAGTGACCGTATGATCGGCTCTATCTTTTCGGTCCAAACATGTTTGTCGAGTTCCGCCATGACCGTTTGGTCTTTTTCCAGCAGTTTTATCGCATTCCATCTGATATTCTGTTCAGGAACGGTCCCTTCGATTGCCTTCGAGACACCCGATACATAATGCTCCATACGTTCTGAGAAAAGGATCGCGTGTATATCGTCGTCAGAGGCCCTTGTGTGTACTGCGGTCTCGATCAGTTCATCGAGACCCTCCCCCTTCAGTGCGGAGGTCTCGATAACCTTACATCCTAAAGATCTGGACAATATGTCGGCATCTATCGAGGTCCCTTCCTTCCTTATACTATCGATCATGTTCAGTGCTATAACGACTGGGATGTCCAGATCAAGGATCTGCATGGTCAGATACAGATTCCTTTCGAGGTTGGTGGCATCCACGATGTCGATTATCACGTCCGGTCTCTCATCGATCAGAAAATTCCTCGATACGATCTCTTCGGGAGAGTAGGGCGAGAGCGAATAGATCCCGGGCAGGTCGATCACCGTCGCATCATGTCCTTTCAGTCTGCCCTCTTTCCTGTCGATGGTCACTCCTGGCCAATTGCCTACTCGTTGGGAACTTCCCGTCAGACGGTTGAACATCGTCGTCTTACCGCAATTCGGATTTCCTGCAAGTGCTATTCTCATAGTCATCTCAATCATCTCTTCTTTCCTGAATATCCATAGCTATCGCTGATGTCGTGTATATTTTTCAAATCAAACCCTCAGTTCACTTCGATCAATCCGGCTTCATCCTTCCTTATGCTCAGCTCATAGCCTCTGACGGTGATCTCGATGGGATCGCCCAACGGGGCCAGCTTACGTACCTTTATCTTGCATCCTTTTGTCAGACCCATATCTATGAGCCTCTTCCTGAGGGGGCCATCGCCGTGAAGTTTGACGATATTGACCGTTTCTCCGCATTTCACTTCTCTTAGCGTTTTCATCAGATCACTCCGGAGATAAGAAGATTCGAGATGCCAGCATCCTATCGATGGCGATCCTGGATCCCTTGATATCGAGGATCATATTTCCGGAGGTCTTGTTCACTACCGATATCCTTTCTCCGTTGACGAATCCGAGGTCCGTGAGGAATCTGTTCACGTTGCTCTTGCCAAGGACCCTTACTATCCTTCCCGAATCTCCCGGTCTAGTAGATGTCAACGGGATCGAACTTCTCATATCGATCGCGGACATCTCCTCGTCGGGATGTCTGCAGTTTCCACAACCGTTGCGACATCTGCAGCGGCCTGTTGTCATTTCGCAGTTACTCTCCATACTTTTAGGAATACCTAAACAGTATATATAATTTAGGTAGTCCTAAATTAATTTCGGAACCCATAACGTATAATTAGTTGAGAAACATCGGAACCGATGTATTCGCTGAATACGAAGGAATGATCGAATGGGAAAATATACCGGTAAATTCATGAGTGATACGTTCAAACTGTATCCGTGCTGTAAAGATATGGAAGAGGGCATCAAGGAACACGAGTTTTGGCAGGATGACGATCCTCTGTCCGCTTGTATGGGTATAGATTCAATCAGATTCGGGATCAGGATCCATGCTTGTCCGTTCTGCGGTGCGAAACTGGAGAAATACAACAAACCGGAGGAATGAACGGTTCTAAATTCTTGCAACAGAGATTCGTCTGTGTTCGCAGGTGTCGATCGAACAATCCTCTTGAACAGGGTTCCGCCGGAAGTCTGAATCCCATCGTTGACGGGTCGTGGCAATTCTTCAATTTCAAATTGGGCAACGGTCTCGTTCCATGGGAGTCCCTGAGTGTAACGGCGAAATATCACATGATATCGGCATATCGATGCGTATGCTTCAGATGCTCTCCGTTTTTATCCATGTCAATAGACGACGGTCATGAAGATCACACCGATAATGCAGATTATCAGGCCTATCAATCTCACGGTGATCGTGGTACTTCTTATGCTGAACGAATCGTAGGTCTCGGGAGTGGCGAACGGAAAGACGATCGCCGTCACCCCGATGAAGATGAGAGGCAGAGATACAACGTACCTATCAAACTCATCACCGAAAAATATCAACACCAACGGGGATAGTGAAAGGATGAAACAGACGATGAACGCCTTCCTGTATTTCTCCGCTCTTTCCGAGAATCTTGTGTAGGAGTTTTTGCATCCGTCATCACAGAACGAATCGAGGCATTCTTTTCCGCAATATTTGCATCGCATGATCCCGGTCATTCGTACAGTCATCCGTCTTCATTAGTTTTGTGCAGGTCGGTATCGTCAGATCGCAGAAAAGAGTCACACCCCGGGTCAAGTGAAAGCAACCAGTATCGCCGTCATGTGTAGAGGGAGACCGATGATGATACAGATCTAAGATTCAGAAACACAATGTGCGCGTAACATGATGTTCATGTAGAAATGTTCGGTATCGATGTGGGGTCTGCAATACGGTGAGAGACATCGATGTCGTACATTGTATGTGAAGGGCCGGGTCATTTTCAAGTTTGTGTCTCACGACGAAACGATAAGACAGTTGTGATGCGACTATGACATAAAGGCCAATATACAACTATGACCATGCACAGGCGCCGGGGGCGGGAGCCGATCCATCATGAAAAGACTGCTGGCCGATTGCATAAGGGCACTGAGTGACACATCCTATTCGGTCCCAGGTTATCCCATAACCGAATTCGCTGAATGTTCCGGATCCATCTTCGTCATAAATGAGAAGACGGCCATGGAATATGCGTTGGGCGATTCCCTGATGAGGAGAAGGTCCGTTGTGATAGTGAAGAATGTCGGAGTAAATGCACTTGCGGACCCATTGGTCAATGCGACCACACAGGGACTTATAGGCGGTGTCGTACTGATATCGGGCGATGATACATCTGCGGAGAATTCACAGAACCGCCAAGACACGAGACCGTATGCCGATGTCGCATCAATTCCGCTTGTGGAATTGGACACTAAAGACGTCTACGGCAGTCTCGAGAAGGCATTCGAGAGCTCGGAGACGTATTCCAGAGTGGCTCTCATGAGGGTGACCGATGTACAGTTACGTATGGTCATCGAGGGTCACATTCCAGCGGTATCGAAGGACCGTAGATACGGGAGACTTGCGGCCAGAGACCTCACCATGAAGGGTCGTGCTGAACAGGCGGACAATCTGTTCAAAGGAGAGGAGAACGAGCCGGAGACCGTAAAGAAGAGAGGCTACACGAAGACCTTCTGTAAGGACTGCCCCTACAAACCTCTGTTCGAATACATATCCGAAGAGAAGATAAGCGTCATATTGGATACTGGCTGTGCCATATTGGCCGCGAAAGATCCTTACAACATAGGGTCGGCCAATTACGGGCTGGGATCTTCAATTGCTGTCGCCGCACGTTCCACCGGCATAGCGATAACGGGGGATTATGCGCTATTGCACTCGGGCATGAATGCCCTGGCAGACGTTTACGAAAAGGGTCTGCCGCTTCTTACCGTGGTATTGAAGAACGACAGGATGGGAATGACGGGAGGGGACATCGCCGATGTCACGAAATATATACAGTGGGCGGACCCGCAGGTATTCGACGACATGAGCATCCTCAGGGAGACCGTCACAGAGCCGAAGACGTTCATATTCGAGACAAGATGTCCTGGAGACGAAATACATGAGACCATTAGATATTGAGATATGCGATGTGACGCTGAGAGACGGGGAACAGACCCCCGGGGTCTCATTCACATGTCAGGAAAAACTCGACATTGCCCATTGTCTCGACACGATAGGTGTCGAGGTCATCGAGGCTGGGTTCCCCAGTGTGAGTGAGAACGAGAAAAAGTGTATAAAAGAGATCACCAAGGCCGGTCTGGATGCCCGCATATGCTGTCTCTCGAGGGCGATGACATCCGATGTGGATGCGGCCATAGACTGTGATGTGGACCTGGTGAGTATCTTCTTCGCCACGTCCGATCTGCATCTAAGGGTCAAGTACAAGAAGACAAGAGAGGAGATGCTGGCACAGGCGTTGGATATGGTAGATTACGCCGTGGATCATGGATTGAAGGTTAGATTCTCGGCCGAAGACGGGTCCAGGACCGACGTCTCGTTTCTGATGGACATGTTCGAACAGGGGTATGAGCACAAGGCTGCGTACAGCAGTTTGGCGGATACCGTGGGCTGTATGACCCCACTGCAGACGGCCGATATCGTCTCGACCCTGACCAAGAATCTTAAGAACAGATTATGCGTGCATTTCCACAATGATATGGGATTGGCGACCGCGAACACATTCACTGCGGCCGAATGCGGTGCGTTCCAACTCCACACGACCGTCAACGGCATAGGCGAACGTGCAGGCAACGCAAGTCTGGAGGAGCTATTGGTGGCCCTCAGGATGAAGGGAGGGGTGGACCGATACGATCTGACGCAACTCACCGCGATATCCAAAATGGTCTCCGAGTACTCCGGTCTGTCCGTTCCCAAGACCAAGGCCGTGGTCGGGGAGAACGCTTTCTCCCATGAGAGCGGCATACATATCGCCGCTTTGCTGGTGGACAGGAACACATACGAATACTTCCAACCGGAAATGGTCGGCGGCGAACAGAGGTTCGTGCTCGGAAAACACACGGGACGGAAGGCCTTGGAGCACGTGGTCAGGACACTGGGATGCGAACTCGATGATGCCCAGATGGAAAGGGTCCTCCATGATGTGAAGGTGAGGAGCGAGGGAAAATGTGTCATAACCCCGAAACTCCTCAAGGAGATCATCCGCAATGTCAAGGAGACGGTATAGTTGAGAACCCTGTCCGAGACGATATTGAAAGGCGACGCAGGCAGTTTCGTCGATGTGACGGTGGACCGTGCATTGTCGCATGACGGGACAGGAATCCAAGCCCTGACGGCACTCAAAGAAATGGGCATGGACAGGGTGTTGCGGCCCGACAGGACTTCGATAGTGTACGATCATATCGTGCCAGCCAACAATTCCGTCACGGCGGATCTGCAGGCAGAACTGAGAAGGTTCGCCATCGATAACGGAATCGATTTCCACGATATAGGCGAGGGAATATGCCATCAGGTGATGAGCGAGGGCATAGTAACGCCCGGGGAGATCGTCGTGGGAGCCGACTCCCATACATGCACCATGGGTGCGTTCGGAGCCTTCGCCACGGGAGTGGGTGCGTCAGATATGGCGTCGATATGGGCCACGGGCGAGACCTGGCTCAAGGTTCCCGAGACAATAAACATAAGGCTCGAGGGCAAACTTCCAAGATACGTCGAAGCCAAGGATGTGGCCCTCCGCTATGTGGGGCTGCTGGGGGCTGGAGGTGCGAACTACAAGGCGATAGAATTCACGGGCGACAACGACCTTGGTATGGACGACAGACTGACAATCTCCAACATGTCCGTGGAATCCGGTGCGAAGGCCGGTCTCTTCTACGCTGACGATGTCACCTGCAGATACCTCAGGTCCTACGGGAAAGAAGTGGCTCCGCAGAAAAGGGAGGATTGCAGTTACATGAGGGAGGAAAGCATCCGTCTCGATGATATGGAACCTCTGCTCGCGGTACCTCACAGGGTGGATGATGTCAGACCCGTATCCGATTTCGAGGGGGTGC
>JBAYAO010000071.1:0-7013 GCA_041669745.1 Candidatus Methanomethylophilaceae archaeon
ACTGACCGTGATCAAGGGGCTGTTCCTCTCCGAGGTAATTGGACATCCGCTCCCCGGAGTACATCCAATCGATGAACCCGGTCTTGTGATATAACTTGTTGAAGAACTTCACGAAGAATCCCGTTGCGATCGCGGCGAACACGGTTCCTTCGCGTACGCCGTTCAGATATCCGAAGAAGCACAGTGCCATCACGATGCTTATGGAAATCAGCGTTATGTCGAAGCATACCTTCACAGTGCCGAATTCCGCATTCGTACGCGCAGCGATGATCTTGACCAGAAATTCCCCAGGCATCATACTGACATTCGCAGCCACCTCCATGCTGACCCCGAATGCCAGTATCATCGTGCTTATCACTATTAGCAACCACTGATACGCATATGTGGTCATCTCGACCTGACAGAGAAGATATGTGAAGATGTCGCATGATGCGCTGAATATCAGCACGGTGATGAATTGTGAAAGGTCCTTCTTCTGAAACGCGTTCTTAAGGATCGCGATTTCAATCGATACGAAGACGATATTCATTATGAGGGTGGCCTCTCCGATGGTCAACGGAAGTCTTAGGCTTGCGACATATGGAACAGAAGAGATCGGCGAGGTTCCGAGATCCGCCCTGGTCGCAAGGATAACGCCGAAGGCCATCAGTATTAGGGCGATCATAAAAACCGTTGATCTTCGTTGTAACGACTTATCCATCATACTAGTTTCGACCTACAGTTTTTCCTTATTTTACTGTGTCGACCTTACAATTTATCGTTCATTCTCAATCTAATCCGAGCAAAAGAAATCAGTAATGTCGTTGAGAATGACTTTTCCAAGGTTGCCAGATCAAAAATGGTGGGTCTATCCGGATTTGAACCGGAGTCAATGGCTCCCAAAGCCACAAGTATACCAAGCTAGCCCATAGACCCTTAGGACCTGTGATACGTAGACCGTAATTAAGTTTATCGTTTCGAACGAAACGTCGAATCGGGTCGTCTTTCAGTGGATGTCCATTCTTTTCAATTCCGATCTCAGCAATCTGACGGCGTCTCCGCGATGCGACATCGTGTTCTTTTCCTCGATCGGCAATTCTGCGAAGGATCTTCTTCCATCTGGACTGAAGATGGGATCGTAGCCGAATCCCTTGTCTCCGACCTCATGATCGAGTATGTATCCGTTGCATTCGCCGGTTACCATCACGGTTTTTCCGTCTATGTCGCATCCGATGCAGCACTTGAAGGTGGCTCTCCTGTCGTCGACATTCTGCATGAGTTTCAGGATTCCTCCGTTGCCGACGGTCTTCTGTACGTATGCCGAATATACACCAGGGAATCCGTTCAGCGCATCGACGAACATCCCGGAATCGTCTATTATGAAATCCCTTATTCCTTTGGAACGGATCTCCTTCATCCCCATCCTCACGACCTCTTCCAATTCAGAGGTCTGTATCTCATCGTACGGGATGTGCAGATGTTCCATCTCGATACCCAGATCGTCGAAGGATCTCTGGAATTCTGCGACCTTTCCAGGATTGGATGTTATGACTTTCAGTCTCATGTGTACCTTCCCCTGCTCTTGATGTTATCGACCCTTTCCAGGACCGTTCGGGCCTCTTTCATGTTTTTCCCGTAGGACTCGATGATCGTCCTGTACGCATCCTCGATACCGGAATGCGCCGACGTGAATGCTCTCTCCAGGAGATGGAGGTCGACACCCATTTCCTCTATGTCGGCCATCGTGTCGCCCAACGAGAAATCTATCATGCACAGCGTCCCGTTCTCATCGAGTATCATGTTCGAAGTGGTGAGGTCTCCGTGGCAGATCCTGTGATTGTGCAATTTTGCAACCGTCTCCCCTATCTTGGCACAGATCGTATCCGCTTCCGACGGACATTTGTCGAGGACGTCCTTGACCTTACGTCCCTTGAGGTGTTCCATCACTATGCAGCTGTTGCCGAGATCGACATCATAGACGACAGGGGACCTTACGCCGGCAGCTCTCGCGCTTCTCATGATCCTGACCTCGTTCCTTGTTCTTGAGGTCCTGAGCTGAAGATCCAGATCGGGGTGACGGTATTTCTTCGGCGGTCTGACCTTGAGTATCGCATCCCGTCCGTGATATTCGGACGAATATATGACGGCTTCAGCGCCCCTGCTGATCTCCAGGCAGTCCATGGTTCACGGTATGTGGGGCATATACTTATTTATTCTTGGGATTCGTAGTACCGTACGATGCCCGGTTAACCGGCAGAAGGAGTGTTGAAAATGAAATACACCATCACTGGGGACAATCTCCAGTTCGTCAATGTTCAGTTGGAGCCGGGTGAGGAACTGATGTCCTCCTCGGGTTCCATGAGGTACATGACGGGTAACATGAGAATGGAAGCCCAGATGCAGGGAGGCTTGCTGAAAGGTCTGAAAAGGTCCATTGCGGGAGAGTCGTTCTTCCAGGTAAGGTACACACCCAACGGCGGACCAGGAATCGTCGGATTAGGTGGAGCAGCACCTGGAAAGATCATTGATCTGGATATTAGCAAAGGAGCCTGGCTCGTTCAGAGATCAGGATATCTGGGAATGCAGCCCACTGTTAATCTGGACATGGCCTTGCAAAAGAAGCTCGGAAACATATTCTTCGGCGGAGAGGGTCTCATTCTGCAGAAGCTAAGCGGAACGGGTATCGCCTTCGTTGCAGCATGCGGTGATTTCAACGTCGTCGATCTGAAGCCCGGAGAACAATACAAAGTATCCACAGGCAATGCGGTCGCGTGGCAGGAGTCCGTGAAATACGACATAACGGCGACGGGCGGGTTCAAGACGGCTCTGTTCGGCGGAGAAGGATTGTTCCTCACCACGCTCACGGGACCGGGGAAGATCATAATACAATCCATGACACTCGGAGATCTGGCAATGTCCCTGGTGCCGTACTTGCCTACGAATCACAACTGAGGTGAAAGAAATGGATCCAAACAAAATATCGAAGAACAAGACAGGCAAATCGGCGATACTGTTCGGTCTGCTAGTCGTCGTGCTCGTGGCGATAGTCGTCTATATCGCATACAATCCGAAGATCCTGGAGGACCTGGCCTATCTGCTGATCATCATAGTGATAGCGATAGTCATAATACTTGTCGCGGTCTATCTGCTGATGGCCATCCTGGCGGTGCCGATGTATGCCGCCAAAGGCGAGTCGTATCAGAACGATATGTCCTATGACATAAACGACGTCAAGGCCGTCAAAGAAACATCCAGCGAAGACAAGAAGAAAGAGGAGTGACGCTCCCTTTTTTCTAAACACCTTTATCAACCTCTTATTCTATTTTGTCGCGTGAAGAGAATACCTGTCGGCTGTGCATCCATCGACAATCTTCTGGGGGGAGGCATAGAGAGCGGAAGTGTGACCCTTCTCTTCGGCGAGGGCGGGACGGGGAAGACCAATATCTGTCTTCAGACAGCCTATAATGTTGCCAAGGAGGACGTCAAGATCGCATATGTGGATACGGAGGGACTGTCATCCGACCGCATAAGACAGATATTCAGGGATGAAAAACTGACAAAGAACCTTCTGGTTTTTCAGGTCCACAGTTTCGAGGAGCAGATAGACCGTATATCCAAGGTGGAGAGGTTATCGGAGGCGAACGACAAGATAGGGCTGGTGATCGTCGATTCCATGACCATGTTCTACCGTCTGCATTCGGATGATATGACCGTAAGGAACGAGTTCATAAAGCAAACGGAGATGCTCTTGAATGTTGCGAGGAAGAAGGACGTCGCCGTTCTTCTGACCTCGCAGGTCTACACGAACATCGGCACCGGTACGATAGAATTCCTGGGCGGACACGCTTTACACCACAACGCAAAGACCATCATCCGTCTGGATAAGAAGAACAACGGCAAGCGCAACGCCGTCGTGGTCAAACATCGCAGCATCCCGGAAGGCAGGACCGCCAAATACTGCATCACCGAATCGGGCATCGAGAGTGATTAGAGTTCTCTTGACATCGCGTATCTGGCCAATGCGATCATGAAATCCTTTTCGTCGCTCTGTTCGAGACAGTCGAGCTTCGATATTGCATCGTTGGTGTATCTTTCCGCCATCTTCACGGCATAATCGATGCTGCCTGTTCTCTTCAGGATATCCCTGACCAGGTCGATCTCGCTCTCGGATGCATCGAGCTTACCTAGTATCGAACGGAACATCTTCATTTCGCTCTCATCCTTGATATTCTCTAGGGCATGACAGACGATGACCGTGCTCTTTCCCTTACGGATGTCGTTCCCCGATGATTTTCCGGTGATCGCAGGGTCTCCGACGATCCCGAGAATATCATCGAACATCTGGAATGCGACACCCAGGGACATGGCGTACTCGCGAACGGATTCGACGGTCCTGTCGTCAGCATTCCCTACGAGTGCGCCGCCGGCGGCACCTGCGGCGAACAGGACGCTCGTCTTGAGACGTATCGTCTCGATGTAATCATCCATGGATACGGCCTCGCCGTTCTCGTTGTTGATGTCCATCTGTTGGCCGCGGGCCAGATCCCAGACGGCTGTGGAGACGACTTTCAGGATCTTTCGGAGGGTCCCGTCGGGAACGTCGAGTCCGGATATGATATCGAACGCCTTCGCGAACAGGGCATCTCCGGCGAGGATGGCGGTGGGCATCCCGTATTTCACATGCGATGTGGTCATTCCGCGGCGCTTCTCATCGCCATCCATCAGGTCATCGTGGATCAAAGAGAAATTATGGAGATATTCAATGGCGACGGCGAGCGGAACGGCTCTGTCCCTGCTTCCGCCGACCGCACCGCAGGCGGCAACGACCATAGACGGTCTCATTCTCTTCCCCCCGGCGTATGGGTATTGCCTTGCGGCTTCGATGAGATTACTGGGTGTCTCGTCTCCGATATACGATCTTATTGGGGTGTCCAATTCTGCGGACATCCTTTTGAGTACTGTCTTCACGTCTGTCATTTCAATCCATCCATCCATTGGCGGGTCTCTCCGATCACGATGTGATCGCTTTTTGAAAGTTCATTGATATTTGCGGAGCCTGTGAGCAGCATCGCCGCTCTCAGTTCTTCCTTTATGAGTGTGAGCACTCCCTTCACTGCGTCCGCGGATTCCATGGCCTCCTTCAGGATCACGTTGGCACCGCCGGCGCATACAGCGCCCATCGAGATCGATCTCGCGACGTCCAGACCGGTGTTAATCCCGCCGGACGCTATCATCGGAATATCCGCATCGGCGCATAACAGGGAAACGGGAGCCGGTATCCCCCAATCGAAGTAGGTATACCCCATCTCTGTTTTGATCTCGTTCTTCGAGGCCTCTGCTCTGTACATCTCTACCGCGGAAAAACTGGTACCGCCCATTCCGGCGACATCGATAGCTCTGATGCCTGTTCCGCCGAGTCTCTTCGACGTTCTTCTGGAAATTCCTGCGCCCGTCTCCTTGACGATCATTGGATATTCGCGGGCAAGGTCCCTTATCGCATCGTAACAGCCTTTGGCATTGGTATCCCCCTCAGGTTGTATGACCTCCTGCAGGAAGTTCAGATGAACCGCGATAAAATCCGCATCGATCAGATCCTTCGCCCTTCCGACGTCTTCCGATGTGAATTTCTTCTTCTTACTCTGGTCTATCAACTGCGGTGCACCGACGTTCCCTATCACCAGTGGAAGATCGTAGTCTCTGATGACAGTATAGCTCTCCTCATCCGCCTTCTCAATGGTTGCCCGTTCCGAGCCTATCCCCATCCCTATGCCCATTTCTGAACATGCCTTGGCGATGTTGGCATTGATCTTCTTTGCGCCTTCAAAACCTCCCGTGATGGCGGTCACGATGAAAGGAAAATCAAGTTTTTTTCCAAGAACGTACGCGCTCGTATCGATATCGCAGAGGTTGACCTCCGGAAGTGCATCATGGATCAGCTTCACGTCGTTCCAATAGTTGTATCCAGGAGTGATCGCTTGGTTGAGGCATATATCGATATGTTCTGCTTTTCTGTCCTTTATCTTCGTCATATTACTCACTCTCGGCCCTTGTGCACACTATCTCTTCGCCTCTCAACAAGGAGAGAAGCCTTCCTTCCGCGGTCCCGTTCATGAGGATGCAGTCCCTGTCGTCGGAACACATCCTAAGCATGGTCTGCATCTTGGAGTAGACGCCACCCGTAACGTCCGCTACCGATGTTTCGGATCTTATCCTGCTGATTATACTTTCATCGACGACTTCATAGAGCGATGCATCCGGACATTTTTTCGGATCCCTGTCATAAAAGCCGTCTATGTCCGAAACGAATATAACCCTTCTTGGTTTGAATATCTTTGCCAGCAATTCCATTATCTGGTCCCCGGAGCATATCGCGAAACCGAGTTTCCTGTCGAGGACCACATCGCCGAACATTACGGGCATGACGCCCTTGTCGACGAAGCCTCTCAGGACCTCTTCGTTGTTGATCCTCAGTTTTCGGTCATCCATCATGAAACATGAGCCTGGAGGAATAGAAACGGCAGGGATTCCAGCGTCAATGAGTTCTTTGATGACCATGCTGTTCAATTCCCTGACATCGAAGCAGACCTGTGCCAATGCGGGTATTTGAGATTCATCCTCGAATCCATCGTTGAGACGATTCTCCTTCGCCAGTATATGGCCGAACGATCCTGCGCCGTGAACGATGATGACATCTTCGCCTGACTCTTTGATCTCGTGACACAATCTGGCGACAACGGCCCTGTTGAAAGTTCGGTACTGGGATTTGTCAGTGATCACACTTCCGCCCAGTTTGATCAGTATCATCGGTGATTGATTAATCTGCCTTATTATAAACTATCGGCGCTCTGGAATCGCAGTCGGAGAGAACGGTCCGGACTTCGAACGTACACGTTCTGTACAGATGATGAGAAAAGTGGTTGACAGCGTTTATGTGTTCCCGTATACTTGCGTAATACAGTACAGACATAGACGCAGGCGGACTTTACTGCCGGGTTCGAAATGGGACCGGGTGTTTCCCCGCCGCTATGGCCGTC
>JBAYAO010000072.1:0-6884 GCA_041669745.1 Candidatus Methanomethylophilaceae archaeon
CATGTTCGCTAAATCCCAGATTAAGAAAGTTTGACAAAACTCCAACAAGGCGCACGTCTATTGCTTAATCTAAATTTGTGCATCTCATCAATCATCTTTTTGTCAATGTTATTGAACATTATACGTCCGGATTTCATTCAGAATATCGAGAGATACCTGGGCGAAAGGGAGGCCTTCCTTCTCAGGAAGGGCCAGAGATCCGAGTATCTGTTTCCCAATCCACGCGGGGAATACGGCCTTTATTCGGCCAGTGCCCAAAGGGAGTTGATCAGGGAGATCAGCCTGAGCTCCGGTATCGAGTTCTCGCTGAAAACGTTCCGGGCGACCGGTACGGATCTGTTCGTGACGGCGGACCTCAAGAATCTTGTGGCGATATCCGCACAGCTCAGGCACAGCGATTACGGTACGACGCAGCGTTATTATGCCGATATCCAAAGGGGCAAGGTCTCCAGGCAGTTGGGCGATACCTGGAAGAAGATCGAGATCCCCAAGATGGCGGATTGATTTTTTCTAAAACCTATACTTCGCAGATCCATTTTTCTCAGATTCGCTTTTCCGACACAGGTGTCCCGTTCATGGCGGGCCTGCACGCATTTCGGACCTGACCTATTATATCAATGTTCTCAGTCGAACATAGTTAGCCAGTACTTCTGAAGAAACCTAAGCGGGCCTGAAGGGATTCGAACCCTTGGCCGATCGATTAAGAGTCGATCGCTCTACCTAGCTGAGCTACAGGCCCGTTAGGTTGCCCAAAACACCTTTTCATTAATAAAGATTGTTAATCCTGTGGCTATGTGCAAGTAATTCCACAACTAATATATCGGTTGTGATCGATGTAGACCCACCATGAGTCAGCTTAGAGTGAGGGATATAATGACCACGCAGGTGGTCACGCTGTCTGGAAACGATACGGTGAAGGATGCGACGATAAAGTTCGCCGTGGACAACGTCTCCGGCGCGCCCGTCGTCGATGATGATTACCGTCTGATCGGGATCATCAGCGACAGCGACATCCTGAGCCTCATCGTGAAGTATGATAAGAAGCTCAATCTGGAGGATCCCGACCTGCACATGCTCGCCACGCCGATGGATGAGAACATCGATGACGAGACGCTTCGGAATGCGAGCAGGGAGATATCCGAGACCAAGGTCTCCGATCTCATGTCCAGAACGGTCCTGACGACATCGCCGGACTCAAGGATAATGGACGTTCTGACGGCGATGATAAACATGGATGTCAATCGTGTGCCTGTCCTGGAGAAGGGAGTGCTGGTAGGGATAGTCACCAGATGCGACATCGTCTTCTCGATCTACAAGAGGAAGATCTGATCCTTCTTTCGGACCGTTCGGATGGGAAACGAATGTTGGAAGTTCATGTGCTTGCAAGCGGGAGTGACGGTAACTGCGCCGTGGTTCAGTTCGAAGACCGCGCGGTCATGATCGATGCGGGTCTCAGTTACAAAAGGACGAAGGAGCTCATGAACGTCAGCGGTATCGACGAGACCGCCATCGATGCCCTTCTGATCACACACGAACATTCGGATCATATATGTGGTGCGGGAGCGGTCGTCAGAAAGCTCGGTATACCGGTGATGTGCAATCAGAACACGTTCAACGCGGGCAGTTTCGGTAAGGTCGATTATTCTCCGATCGTGACCCTGCACGGTTTCACGGTCGCCGGGATGAACATACTTCCGCTGCCCACATCGCACAATGCCGCAGAGCCCAACGCCTTCCTGCTGGACACGGAGGACGGCAAGGTCCTCGTGGCCACCGATACTGGCAGACTCACGTACCAGGTGGAACATGCTCTGTCGGAGGCGGACATAGCCATCATAGAGGCCAACTACGACAAGCACATGCTTGATGTCGGACCGTATCCGCTGCGTCTCAGACAGCTGATAGACAGCGAGGTCGGTCATATGTCCAACGTGGCATGCGCAGAGGCCATAAAGAAGACGATGAACGAAAAGAGGCAGATATTCCTGGCACATCTGAGCAAGAAGAACAATACGCCGGATACGGCGAGGGAGACGGTCTCCGAGATCACCGGTATCAAGAGGTACAGATTGGATTGCCTGGAGTTCGCCGGCGATACCCGCGTGCTCAGGGTGTGACGTTAATGAGGACGGCCTTCTCCCTGTTTATGAGGGCCTTTGCCATTATCGCCGGGAGTCTTACCACATCCTCTTTCTTGAGGTCGTAATCCCTGTCGGGACCGGAAAAGACCGGAAGGGTCTCCAGTATACGTATGACCGCGGTTTCTCCGTCGTCGGGTTCAGTCACGGCGTCTTCGGGACGTGATTCGGAAGGTGACACGGACGGTTCAGCAGAAGTACAGGCGATCGGCGATTCTTCCTGCACCGGTACATCGTCCAGCGGTTCCTGTTCTTGGAAATCCTCTGGAACATCCTCGATCGCAGGCATTTCGTCAAGCGTCTTCGGGACGATGGTCTCCGGTACGGTCCTTGCGACCGGTTCCGCAGGTTCTGGGGCTATGTCCGGGATGTAGGCACTCTTCTTCTTTCTGTCTATGAGGGACCAATGCCTCTTCGAGGAGTCCAATATCTCGTTGTAGTACACCCTTTCCTCGGCGGTTAGCGGTTCTATGGTGTTCACGGCACCCATCGCACCTCTGAGCGCCAGTGCGGAGATCTTGTCCATACGCAATTCGACGATCCTCTTCATGAGCTGCAGGATCTTCTTCTTCCGTTCGCTTGCACCGTCATACATTATCGATTCCGGGTTCGTGGACGCTAATCGGTCGCATTCCCTGGTCTGTTCTTCGAACAGTTCCGTCATTGCGGAATAGAGGTCCTTCCTGACGTTGGAAAGCGTGTTGGCGTTCTTCTCCACTCTGTAAATGGAACTGAGGGTCTCGAACGTCATTCCGTCTCTTTCCACGACCATGATCTATGCAATAGGTTGTCGATATATGGTTTTTGTCAATCGGTGACGTCCGTTCTCCGCCGGGCCGGGGTATCGTGTACGGTATCGTTCCGCGCAGAGGGACGCGTATGAAGCCGTTCCCATCAGAAAGAATCATAAGTCCCGAATCGTCATACAGAATCATGGACCTGGCAGATGTTTCCCGTGTAGTCGCCGGCGGGATGGAACTGGATATCATGGTCTCACCCGGGTCCGACAGATCGGGCATCGAAGGATTCGACGAATGGAGAAGACGGCTTATCGTCAGGGTCAGGGCACCCCCGGCGGACGGAAAGGCCAACAAGGAGGTCGAGGCATTGATGAAAGAGGTCACCGGATGCAGGTCAGAGATCGTACGCGGTCATCTGAACCGTCAGAAGACCGTCATGATTTACGGCGACGGTGTCTCGATATCGGAGTCCTGGGGGTCGGAACGTGAATGACAGGGAACGTCTGGACGAGCTGTGGCGCATCTTCGACAGACTTGCCGAATTGGCCGAGGACCATACGATACTTGTCGAGGGTAACAGGGACAGGAAGGCCCTGGAGTTTCTGGGAAAGGATATAGACGTGATCGAGGTGCAGAGGGAGGGCGGACCGATCAAAGCCGCCGAACGTGTGTTCGAAGGGAGGAGAAAAGCGGTCATCCTGACGGATTGGGATGACCGCGGCGACAAGATCGCAGAGGACCTGTCGATCCACCTCGCGGCGTTGGATGTCGAATACGACACGGCCGTCCGTTCGCGTCTGGCGGATATATGCAGGAAGGACATCAAGGATGTGGAGGGCATACCCGCACTGTGCAGCAGGTTGGAATATCTCTGTGACAGGTAAATAGGACGCATGCTATACGTGAAGGAGGGAATGAATCAATGGTAGGTCTGTTCATCGTTTTCGAGGGGATCGACGGTTCCGGTAAATCGTCCGTATGCAGGACTGTGAAGAAGAACCTGGAGAGCGAAGGAATGGACGTCATCGTCACGGCGGAGCCGACGGACAGCGAGATCGGCCGTATGATACGCAAGGGCGGGGATTTCACGCCGGAGACGGAAGCGCTCCTCTTCGTTGCCGACAGGGCTTGCCATACCGTTGAGATAAAAAAATGGGTCGCGCAGGGTCGCATCGTTCTTTGCGACAGATATTACGCTTCCACGCTGGCCTACCAGGCGGCATCCCTCGGTGAGGATGCGGACCTGGAATGGCTCACGGTGATAAACGAGAAGGTATCGGTCGAACCGGACCTCACATTCCTGCTCGATATCGATCCGGTCAGTGGACTGGACCGTGTCGGAAGGAGAGGGGGGAAGAGCAGGTTCGAGCATCTCGAATACCAGAAGAGGGTGAGGGAGAATTACATGGTCATCGCCAAGAAGAGGGGATTCACGGTCATAGACGCGTCCAAGGACCGCAAGGCCGTGGCATCCGAGGTGCTGACGGAGATAAAGAGGAGGTTGGAATAGACATGCACCCGGCAGAGGAGATCTATTGCGAGAAGGGCGGAAAGCTCAAAGGTAAGACCGTCGTGATAGGCATAACGGGCAGTATAGCGGCGACGGAATGCTTCTCAACGATACGCGAACTGGTCCGCAACGGTGCCAGGGTCATCCCGGTGATGTCCGAAGCGGCCCAGAAGCTGATAACGCCGATGTCACTGGAGTTCGCATGCGGCATCAGACCGATAACCGAACTTACGGGACAGACGGAGCACGTCAGTCTCATGGGGGACGGTTCCGAGGCGGACGTGTTCGTCATCTATCCTGCGACCGCGAACACGATATCGAAGATCGCCAACGGCATAGACGACGGGCCGGTCACATCGATGGCCACGGTCGCACTGGGGTCGGGCGTCCCTGTCGCGATCGCTCCTGCGATGCACGATGCGATGTTCAGGAATCCAGCGGTGACTAAGAACATAGGGACCCTTCGGTCATGGGGTGTCACATTCATCGGTCCGCACGTCGAGGGGCCGAGAGCGAAGGTCGCCTCCAAGGAGGAGGTCATCGCCGAGATATTCCGGACCATGTCGAAGGACGATCTCGACGGAAAGAGGGTGCTGGTGATAGGAGGACGCAGCGAGGAGCCGATCGATTCGATGAGGATAATAACCAATCGTTCGACCGGTCTCATGGCGGTGAGCATCGCGGAGCGTGCATTCGAACGCGGTTCCGACGTGGAACTCTGGATGGGCGGCTGCAGTGTTCCGCTGCCGAACTACATCACGACTAAGAGGTTCGACTCCGTTTCCGATCTGGTCGGGATGGTGGACGGCATCGATCATGATATCGTCATCGTGCCGGCGGCATTGGCCGATTTCACACCGAACGAATCCAGAGAGGGAAAGATACCGAGCAGCGATGCGTTCGACATGCTCATGAAACCGGTCCCGAAGGTCCTGCCGCTCATATGCAGGAGATGCAAGAACGTCATCGGTTTCAAGGCCGAGTCCGGTCTCGACAGACAGATGCTGGTCAGCAGGGCTAAGGCCCGTCTCGAGGAATACGGTCTGAAGGCGGTGATAGCCAACGATATAGATTCCGCGGGCAAGACGTCCGCATCGGTCATAATGGTCACGAGGGAAGGCGAAGAGGACATCTCGGGAACGAAAGCGGACATAGCCAATTCCATCCTGGATTACTGTTCGGAGAACCTCTGATATGACAACGGCCTACTGTCCGGGTCACGTGACGTGTTTCTTCTACCCGGTGAGGTCGCAGGATATACTTTCCGCCGGTTCCAGGGGCGCTGGCATAAGACTGTCGAGGGGATCGACGGTCACCCTCGAAGAAAGGTCGGATCGCAGAATCGAGATACAGATGGACGGCAGGACGTCCGTATGCGGCATAACGAGGTCGGCACTCAGGATGGTCGCACCGGAACGTGGTTTCGACGTGACGGTGACCAACGAACTCCCGGTGGGCCAGGGGTTCGGCATGTCCGCCGCCGGTGCCGTCGCCGCATCGCTCTGCGCATGTCACATCGCAGGGCGGCCGAGGCAGGAAGCTTTTCGCGCCGCGCACATAGCGGAGATAGAGGGCGGAGGCGGTCTGGGGGATGTTGCAGGAATAATGTGCAAAGGGCATCAGCCCACACGCGTGGTGGCCGGACTGCCGCCCCTGGGTAAGGTCGTCGATTCAGGATACAGATTGGATCTGAACGTCGCCGTGTTGGGGGAGACTCTCGACACCGGTGCAATCCTGGGCGACAAAGAGGTGATGTCGAAGATGATGGAGATCGGACCGAGATTCGTCGACGCGTACGCGGAGGACAGCACCGAGAGGAATCTTTTCAGTCTCTCCAGGTCGTTCTCGAAAATGACGGGACTCGAGACACCGGAGGTATCCGATGCGCTGGAAGCGCTGTCGGAGGTCGGCGATGCCGGGATGTGCATGCTCGGGCACAGCATATTCACGACGGTCCCGAACGATCAGGTGAAAAGGATATTGGGGAACGAGAGTCAAATCTACAGATGTCCTTCGACCGACAGGGAGGCAGAGGTCATTCGTAAAGGGTGAACAGCTTGTCGTCCAGCCCCACATCCCACAGACCGATCCTCGCACCGCAGTCTATCCATCCGTGAGCGTAATTGACAGCTGCGAACGCCGTCACCAGATCGCCGTTCTCCCGGAAATGTTTCGCATCCTCGTAATAGGACGTCGCCATATTGAGGAAGTCGTCGGCCAATCTTTTTCCGAACGAACGTTCGGGTGTCACGACCCTCAGTTTCTCAAGCGCTCTCCCGGTGATGTCCAAATATCTGTCTATCCTCTCATCCGTAACGGTGTTCTCCATCTCAATCATCCTCCGATATGGCTTTCACTCCGGTACCTCCGTGCCTGCTCTCTCTGGGTCTTACCTCCACCAGCAGCGGGGCCTCTATACCGGCACCGACGATCATGGCCATCCCGATGGGCATGGTCTGTATCTCGTCGGTCATCCCGTTCGTAAGACCTTCGATC